>SCUR01000242.1 GCA_004297235.1 Candidatus Manganitrophaceae bacterium
TTAAGCGGTTTTATTTTGGGCCGTCATTCCCGCGAAAGCGGGAATCCAGAGCCCTTAGACCTAATTCACTGGATTCCCGATTAAACATTCGGGAATGACAAATTCAAACTGACCCACTACAAAAAAGGGATTCACCTTCCATCCTATTTTCGCGTCGCATCTTACAAAATGAGAACGATCAAGGGTTGACCATTAATGCTGGCGTAAACTCGAATCCTCGGTTAAAATCAGAGGGTATCTCGTCGGATCTTCAGTCGGTCCGGAGCGGGATGCCGAAAGGAAGAGAAAGATCGTCGAATCGGCGGCTTCTCTATTGATAAAAGTTCGAACGATTCGTCAGAAGGGGTTTTACGATGAAGCAGATCTTGATCGTGGAGAACGAAAAAATTATCCTGAGTTTCCTCTCTAGTATCTTGAAACGTCTCGGCCATTCCGTCGCGGAGACCAAGTCGGGAAGTGAGGCGCTGGTCATCCTCGACGACAAGGAGTTCGACGCGATCTTCCTCGATATCCATCTTCCCGATGTCAGCGGAAAAGAAATCTATCAGAAGCTGAAAGAGCGTTCGCCGGAGCGCGCGCGACGAATCGTGTTCATCTCGGGAGATCTGAGAAACCCGACAACAGCCTCTTTCGTCGAAGAGACGGGAAACTCCTGTCTCGAAAAGCCTTTCACCCTGGGAGAGCTGAAGGAATTTTTAAAGCAGTTCTTCGAGGAAAAAATGCCGTGCGGATAGCCTCCGCAACCAACGACACCCTACTTCCGCAACGACAAGCTCAGTCCGACCGGGGCTGAGATCGCCAGTCCCGCGCGGTCGGGCCGGAAGGTGATGAAGAGATCATACCACTCCGGCTGCTCCTCGCCCTCTTTCACCTGCACTTCTATCGCCCCCGGAGCGGAAACGGAGAGAAACGACGCCAACGCCTCCGTAAAAACCGTCTCGATGACCGCGGGCGATTTTCCCTCCCCGATCTCGCCGGCGACGAGGCCGACCACCTGAGAGAGCCGTCCTGCAATCAGCTGATACGGAAACGCCGCCCGGGCGGCGCTCAGCGCCGTCTCTCGGGGATCGGGATACCGCTCCGCCCGATGCACACTCGGCGCCGACGGGAGGACGACCGCATCCGAATTGAGGCGGACGGTCAGCGCGAGGAGGCCGCTTTGCGCAAGGTCGATCCGATGCTCCTCCGAAATCGGCGCCTCCAACGGGCTCTGTCCCGGCTCCCCGCCCCGCTCGATCTCCCAGAGGGGAAGATCTTCGATCACCCCGCCGCCGCGCGCGCCGGTGATCTCGCTGCACCAGCCGGTCTTGGCAAAGCTCGCCGTGAGCAGGCTCGCCAACCCCCAGACCGCATTTCCCCAAAGCGGCGACCGCTCCTCCCGGAAGGCGAAGCGCTTCACCCGATTCTGATCCGGCCCATAAGGGAGCCGAAGGAGAAACCGGTTGAGCAGAACCGCCAGCCACCGCGAAGCGCTCCCCTGCCGGAACGATCTCCATTTGACATACTCGGTCTGATCGAAAAGAGTGGCCGGCGCATCCAATCGATTCAATTCATCGATCGATTCCATCCCGAAGAAGGCCGGCCCGGCGGCGGCGACCAGAGGGGCCTGAAGGCGCTCCGCCTTTCCGGCGAGTTCCTGGAGGAGCTCGATGTCCCGCCGGGATCGATCGAAGAGATAGTCGGCGATGATCACCGAGACCGGCGCCTCGGCGGCCCCTTTCGATTCGGGCTGAAAGACTTCGCGCTCAAAAATCTCGCCGAGCTTCTCCTTGGGCGCATGGAGCAGCTCGATCCGGATCGGCTCGCGAAAATCGGTCCGGTCGACGAGAAACTTCACCCCCCGCCAAACCGCTTCCAACCGCTTGAATTCGGGGTGATGGAGAATCGCGTTCACCTGAAGGCCGAGCATCGCATCCAGCTCCGCGATCATCGGCTCGATCGTTCGGGGGTCGGCCGGCGCGCCGGGGCGTCCGGACGAGATGACGTCGGAGATAAAATGGTCCAGCCGGGAGGTTGAAACCGGCCCGGCGTCCGGAGCCGGCCCCGGCACGGCGACCATTTCAAAAAGGGACTCCAGCGATCCGTCCCGCTCGCCGCCGGCGGGCGGCCGTTCGGGAACCGGGGGAGAGGCCTCGCGCGGCGGCGCCTCAGCCGGGCGGGAGCGAATCGCCGTCTGAATCCGGGCCAAAACATCGGCGCCGCCCGGAAGCTGAGCCAGCTCGCCCCGGAACGTCTCATCCGAAAGCGCTCCGTCTCTGAGCCGGACCAATCGCTCCCGGACCGCCATCAGATCTTTTAGAGCCGGGACCGACTCGACAATCGCTTCCGGATGGAAGCTTTTGATCCCATTGAGCGGGAGAAGGACCGGCCACTCCTTGGCGGGCCCGCCCAAACGGTTGGAGACCTTCAGCGCAACCGTGCCGGCCAGCTGCTTCAGCGCTTCGCCGAAGTGCTCTTTATCGACCTCCATCCGGCGCGGCTCGGCGGTCGGAGCGCCCCATTCATCCCTGGGAGCGAACTCGGAGAGGATCAGCAGCTTGAGCGGAAATCGCCCCCGCGCAGCGCGCTCCGGATCCTCGACCCGGACCTCGACTTTTCTCCGATCATCCGATCCCATCTTCATGCGGATCTCCATCCGGGGCCTCCTTGAGCCAAACGCGTTCTGTTCCCCTACTATCGATTCGACCAGGCGCTGTTCTTCCACTTAAGCTCGATGACTTGGTCTCCGCCGGTCGGAATGCTCGACTGGTTGCTGGCGAAGTGTCCCAGCTCCGGCTCCGTCCCGCCGAAGCTCAGGGCGATCAGATCTTTGATCGCTTTGGAAAACTCAATTCCCCGATTATGATTGTGCGCGTTTTGAACCCCATAAAAACGAAAGGTCCGTCCGCCGACCTTCGCATCCTGCGTGTAGTAAGGCATCGCTCTCCTCCTATGGATTAAGGTTTTTGTCGACTGGGAATAGATTGTTTACTTCAAGCCCGCCATCTCTTTCCGTTGGCGGATGGCAAAGGACCGCGTCTCCAGAACGGGGCGAGACGGATCGATCATCGCCAGCTCCAGCGCCGCGGGGTGGCGCTCCGGGAGCGCGCCGGTTCGGAGAATGTCGATCAAACTGGGCGCGCCGTAAGGCCGGCCTTTTCGATACCGGCCTTTCGGGTCGAACCGGGACGCGTTCTTCCGCCACCACCCTTCCAGCTTCTCCCGGTCGGGAACAGGAAGGCCCTCATCGGGATCGGCTTCGAGCTCGTCTTCCTCATCCTCCGTTTTCGCTTTGGCTTCAGGCGGCGTGACGAGTTTCTCTTTTTCCAGATCGACGCCGGTCAGCGTTCGGATCGCCTCGCCCGCCAGCCGCGCGAGCTTCGGATCGGCCGCGCACTGAATCAACGGCTCCATCGCCGCGGCGCGGCCGAGAAGCCCGAGCGACGGGATCGCATTTCGAGCGAGGGCCGCTTCTCCCAGCGTTTTCACCAGGAGCGATCCGTCTTCGGTATGGCCGGACAGACCGAGAAGGAAAATCGCCTCTCCCGCCTCCTCCCTCCGCTCCGCGACCCTCTTGCGACACCGGTCCAGCGCCTGCTCCCGCTTCAGGAGCAGTCCCGCCCGGATCGCCTCCAGACGAACGGGGGGAGCGTCGCTTTCCAACGCCGCATCGAGCTCGTATTTCAGATCGGCCGCGCGAAGCCGCCCGACGGCGGTGGCGGCGGCCGCCACGACAAGCGGATCTTTCGCCGTCAACGCGGCCTGAAGCAGTTTCGATTCGAGGGAGACTCTTCGGAAGCTCATCACGTCGATCGCCGCCGCGCGAACGGCCCCCTTGTCGCTGTTGAGATGCGGACGGGCGATCTTTTCAATTTCAAGGAAGGAGGTATGCCGAAGGGCGTGGCGGATGCCATCCAAGACCGGCCCTTCAGCTTCGGCAAATGTTTTCTGAACAAGGTCGATCCGCGCCGGGTCGCCCGACGCCAGCGCCACGAACGCCGCCGCGAAGACTTCTCCCGCCTCCTCGCCGACGAGTTTCGGCTCCAGCAGCGCCCACGCCTCTTTCCCTCCGATCACCAGTCCGTCGAGGTGCGCCAGCAGCCGCTCCTCCAGCTCGGCGAGTCCGTTCAAGTCGTAGACCCGGTCGGAGAGGGCGTTCTCCCGCTGGTGAAAGAGGAAGTCGGCCTCTTCGAGATGCTCTTCCAGAATGTCGGTCAGAACTTTCAATTTACCTCAAGCCGCCTCGTTGGCGCCGATTAGAGCGCAATGCGGCGGACCTCCGAAACGTACAGGCCGATCATGGCGCTCAAAAAATATTCGCCGGGCGCCGGGGGCGCGCCAGATTCCTCAAACGCGTCGAATTCGAACACCCCGGCCACGTCGTCCCCGATCCGCCGGACGTCGTCCTCGAACACGATCTTGTCCTTCCCGGCCGAAAAGGCGAATGGAAGATGTCTCGATCCGGAGACGAGGAGAATGGCAATTTTCCTAAAGGCCTCGGTCGGACCGTCCAACGCTTCGAGCGGGTATCGAAAAACGCCGCGGACCGCGATCGACCGCTGGCCGTCTTCCCGCCCATAGGCAATGGCGGCGATCGATATGCCGGGCGCTTCGAGATCCGGAACCTCTGGGAAGGAAACGGTCGTTTGCGAAAGGGAACGGTCGCTCATCGATCACTTTCCCGGTTTCTGAATTTTGATCGTCACCACGTTCGATTGATGGTTTTCGAGCGTGACATGGACATGATAGACCGCCGCCGCGTTCGGAAACTGAAGAAAGCGCGCCAGGTCGAAGGTGAGATAGCTCTCGAAGATCGTACTCTCCAACTCGGCGGGATCGCCCTCCCGATCCTCCGGCGGCGGCGCCGCGGCGTCGTCCTCCTGAAGGGTGCTCGTCAAGGAGGCGCCGGTTTTGCCGTTGACGGCGACCACACTCATGTGGTGGGTGAGGACGTCGAACTTCATCAGATACGCCGCGGAAAACTGGGTCGTCATCGAGACCGGAATCGTGACGGTTCCGTCGGCCGCGATTTTCGCCGTCTCCGGCGCCGAGATCCGAATCCCCCTAAAATCGGGGGTCACTTTCGGAGAAAAGGGGGTCTTCGCCGCATGGCCGTGCGGCACGTCGAACGGCGACGAAAACGATTCGGCTTGCATTGTGTCAGGCATGCGCTTCCTCTCTTCGGCCCCGCCGGGCCGGACGAAAAACAACAGCGTCAAAAACGAGACAAATAAGACCCCCCTCCGCAGCTTCCTCATGACGTCACGGGGGATCGAATCCCGGAAGGGCGTTGGCGTCGAGGTCGAGTTTTCGGACCGACTTCTCGCAAACGGAACAGAAGCGGTTGCTTCGTCCGGCATGGATCTCGCCGTACATCACACAGAGGTTCGTGCTGAAGTTGCAATGCCCGCCGTTCTTCTGGTAATAGGTCAACTGCTTCGCGAGCCCCCCCCCGCCGCCCCCCGGGACCATGCCGACCTTGTGCCCCGCCTCGTGCACCAGGGTCGATTTCATTTCATCGTCTGCCCGTTGCGTCCAGGTCGCCCGCGTCGCGACGCAGATCATATTTTTGGCGAGGCTCAGACCGGTCCGGAAATAGTCGACCAGCTTGAGGTCGAGCTTGATCGTCCCCTGCGCGCCGTTCGGCAGCGCGCTGGTGTCGACGTTGACCTTCGTCCTCCCGTTGGCCGTAATGGCGGCGACCGGAATGGCGTGGGTGGCCCCGCCGTTTTCGGTAAACGTCCCCCCGAAATTCCAAACCGCCTCCGGCGTCCCCGCCGGATCGAGATCGACCCAGAGATAGTGGGGGCTCACCCGCATCGTGACCGTCGGAGAGGCGCTGTTGATCGTGACCGCTTTGCTCACGTTGGCCCGCTTCGATCGCCCCAGCTGATCAACCAGGACCAGCGCGAAGCAGAACCGATCCTTCGCGTTCGAATATTGCGCCTTCGCCAAGGTCGGGATGTTTCCTTGCTGCGGGACGTCGAAATTCGGATGCTCCGGCATCTCCCCTTTGGACGGTAATTCCTTGAGCTTCACATAGTACTTCTTGCCGGGGGTCCAATACTCGTCTTCGAGGTGGCTGGTGAGCGTCCCGACGGTGACCGTCATGTTTCTCATCTTGATGACCTGATAGTAGAGCTTCCTCCTCGTCTCAAGCTGGAAAGCCGCCTTGACGACGGTCCCGGCCGCGTCTTTCGCTTCAATCTTATATTCATCCCCCCCCGCGGCCGGAAGATAAATGCTCTCTTCCAGCAGCACGCTTTTATCGTCCGCCAGGCCGACGGTGATCTGCCTGAGCCGAAAGTTTTTGTTCGCCCCCTTCTCTTTCCGGGTGTAGACCGCGTTATTGCCGCCCGGGGTCACCTTCACTTTGAATTGAATCGGAGTCCCCTTCTTCTCGAAGAGGGCTTCCAACGTCACCCTTCCGCACCGCTCTTTCGTGATCCCATCTTCGGCGAATCGATCTTCCTTCGGGAGGTTGACCCACTGTTCGGCCATCGCCTACTCCTTTATTTTGATTTCGGTGATCTTGTTCGGCTGCACATCTTCTCCCGAGTCCCCCATGGCGATCACCGGCGCCTGCATCACCGGAAACGGCGGCGTGTTCTTGTCGTTGTGGAGCATCAGGTCCATGGCGCGGGCGACGTTCTTCCCTTCCACCTTCACGTCGAACGAATAATTAACGAACTCCGCCTTGCCCTTGATCTTGTTCGACGCCACCCCGTTGAGCGAGCCGGCCTCGTCCCCCGTGCTCGTGCTGAAGTTCGAATCTTTCAGGCAGATCGGGTTTCCGTCGCATTTCACCTTCTGGCTCCCCTTCGCCGTATCGGAAGACTTCGCGATGTTCGGATAGGGAATCGGGATCGGCGGCGCCGGCGGCGCCGGGGTCTTGCAGACGTCGGGAAAGGCCATCGAGATCCCGCTGCTGTCCGAATGGACGACCGACATATTATTCACGCCGACGGTGACACCCATCGTGTTCTTCCTTTCATTCGTTGGCGCTTCGACAGATCCGAAGCGCGGCCCTCAGGCCGTCGTCCGAGGCGGTCCAGAGGAGCGGATTTTCGGAGGGATGATACCCCCGCTTAAAAGCTTCGACGGCGCAGGAGACGAGGACGCCGCCGGTCGCCGCGCCGACATCTCCGATGCAGTCGGCCGGATGGGTGACCCGCTTTACGTCGGGAAAAATCTTGCTCAACCTCGTTTGGACGACCCCCCATTCGAAACCGCGATAGCTTTCGCCGTTCAGGTCGCAGAGGACCCAGCCGATCCCGGTCTCGGGATCGACCGCTTTCCCGATCGCTTCGCTCAGCCCGGCGCCGCTGCTGTTTTTCTCCGAGGCGATGCTTTGAGGCTCGGTCCCGGTTCCGCAGGAGGAGATCGTCGCCAGGACCGGGCGATTTCGGGACTTGGCCTTGTCGGCCCTTTCCAGAAGAATCATCGAAGCGGCCTCTCCCGGAACATAGCCGTCGACATTTTTTCCGCTTTTGATCCGCCACGATTTGTCGAGAAACTCCAACCGCTCCTCCAGCAGATAGGAGTCGACCCCGCCGACGATGCAAAATTCGGCTTCGCCGGAGCTTAAAATCGCCGTCCCTTCTTGAATGAGGGAGAACATTCCCGCATGGCCCGCTTGGCTTGCCTTGGAAATCTTGAACCGGTCGAGTCCTGTCCGCCGACACAGTTCGGGAATAAATTTCTTTTCGAGCGACCATCCCTTGATCACCTTATCGGGCTGGGGCAAGGCGAGCAAGAGGGCGCCGCTCTTCAGCTCCTTCCTTTTTAATTTGGCCTCCGACATCAGATCGGTCAACGGAGGGATGACGAGGGAGAAGAGCCGCTCCGGCCCGTCCAAATAAGGATCAATCGAAGGGACAAGCGCGGCGGTCAGCGGCTCCTCCTCGTCCCACTCCGGATCGAGCCCCGCGCATTCATAATATGGATGCGCCGCGAACCGCGCGACCCCCGCGCGAATCGACGCGCAGGACTGCTTCGCATTGAGGCCCACCGGCGAGATCACCGCCGATCCCGTGACCGCGACGACCTGGTCTTGTCGGCCCATCTACGAAGACCTCTCCTTCACCTTTACTTTGTTGATATACAAAAACTGCCGGAAACAGGGGACCGTCGCGCGCCAGACCAGGATCGTCTTTTTTTCGTCCGGCGCGATGATCACGGTATCGAGGGAAAGATGGTGCAGCGTCTCCTTCCCTTTGATCCAGACCGTCGCGTCGATCGATCGTTTGGGAAGGTTGAAAGAGAGCTCCCCCTCCTTGGACGCGTTCGTGATCCGCACCGCCTCTCCCCCTTTGAAATAGGGCCGGCCGACCAGATCGGGAGAAGCGCCGTTATAATACGTCTCATCGAAGTCGTCCGGCAGGAGGGGACATCTCTTCTTCTGCCACGCTTCGTCATAGGTCCCCGCGTAGTTCACGCGGGGCGCCCAATCCCGTCCGATGAACCCGAATCCGGCCGGGGCCGGCTTATCTTTCCAGCCGCCGATCAGATTCTTCGGATCTTCGAGA
This sequence comes from Candidatus Manganitrophaceae bacterium, assembly GCA_004297235.1. Classification (GTDB taxonomy): domain Bacteria; phylum Nitrospirota; class Nitrospiria; order SBBL01; family Manganitrophaceae; genus Manganitrophus. The sequence continues at coordinate 8,508 of SCUR01000242.1, forward strand.
TTCGGAAGCGGAAGCCCCTCCAATCGCTCTTTGCTTCCCGAGACGCTAAATCCGGCGCCGACCGGATTCCGCTTCTCATAACCGTGCCTCGCCGGGTCGGGATCGGAGGGGTCCCTCCCGCCGAAAGCCCGCTCATAGACCAGCGGCATCCGCTCGAACGGCGCCGGGTCGGTCGGTTTCCACGACCCGATCGATTTGCGCCAATGCCGGTCGCCGAAAACACGCACGCTCTTCCGCAGCGGTCCGACTTGCAGGCTCACGTCGACGCTCCGATCCGTCCCCTTTCTCGTGTAGGCCGACCCGATCAGCGCGACGTCCGTTCCCTTCTTGGAAGGAAAGACGTCCGCCTCATACTTTACGCTCGACAGCCCCGGCTCTCCGTAATGTTCATCTCCCCAGACGATCGGCGCCTGCGCCTCCGCCGCCGAAAGGCTCTCTTCCCCCTTCTTTATCTCGAACGTCCCTTTGACGACGATCACGGCGTAATCGCGCCCCTCTTTGTTCTGACTTGGCGCAACCGCGATCTCGAACGGCGTTCGATTCTCAATTTCCAGCATCGGCCCATTCTCGGAAGTAAAGCTGTCGGCTTCCGCTATCCGTTTTCAGCTAAAGATTTTTAAATCTCCAATATTCCAGCTGACCGCTTGTTTTCTAATTGATATCGACCCGCGCGCCTTTGATCCGGTTGGATCCGGACGATCGTGAGAGGAGGTGGGTTCCTTTGATGATGATCTTCCCGTCTTTCCGGAGCGTAATGCTTCCGGGTCCGCACTTCAGGACCACCTCTTCTTCGGCCTCGATCGTGACCCGTTTTCCGTCGACGAATACGTCGTCCGGCTTTTTCGCCGAGGACGGGGCGACCTCCATCGAAACGAGGTGTTCGAGCGGATCGTCCATCAGACCGATGATGATCGGACGGTGGGGATCCCCCACCTCGAACAGCAAGAGGACGTCGCGCCCGCGGTTCTCCGGCTTGACCAATTCGCTTCGGCTCACCCCGGTGGTTGACCGCGCGACCCGCGTGGCCCCTTCATATTCCACCAGAATTTCTCCCGCCGGCCCCAGCGACGCGAGCCGGCCGATGCGCGGGGCATGAAATTCGTTGTGGAGCACCCCCTCCGTTTGCTCCGTTGGCTCACGATATCGGTCTGGTTTGGACATCTCCCTCTCCGGCCATTTAGTTCTGGGTGATCTTCGAGCCCTTCATGACGATGTCGCCGTCGCCCTTGACGCTGATCTTGTTCCCTTTGACGATGATGTCGCCGTTCTTCTTGAGGGTGATGCTGGCGTCTCCCGCCTTCAAGACGATCTCTTTGTCGCTCGTAATGCGGATGGCATCGGTCGCCTGAACGTTGAGCTTTTTTCCGACCGTCAGCCCCGTGTCCTCTCCCACTTCAACCGACGCCTTTTTCGACACGTTGCCGGTAAAGTTTTCTCCAATCTGTGAAGTACTGCTTTTGCTCACGTTTAACGATAGGTTTTTTCCGATGGAGACATCCGCATTCTCGCCGACCGTTTCGGAAAGATTTTTTCCGGCCGAGATCGTCTGGTTCTCCCCGACCGAAACGGTCTGATTTTTTCCGACCGTGAGGTCTTGATTTTCCCCCACCGAGACGGTCTCGCTCTTTGCAATGTCGATCGTCGCGCCCCCGCTGATCGTTTCGGTGTGATCTTTGCCGACCGTGATCGTCTTGTTCTCGCCGATCTCCTCGGTCTGGTTCTTCTCGACCTTTTTGCTCCGGTCGTTCCCGACCGTCAGCGTTTCGTTGTGACCGATCTGCTGGTTCTTGTCGTTCTCGATCGCGATCGTCCAGTCCTTCTGTCCGTGGAGGTAGATCTCCTCGCTCCCCTTGGCATCTTCAAAGCGGATCTCGTTCGATCCCTCTCCGCCGGTCGAGCTGTTCGATTTGATCGTGCTCTTGGTCTTCTCCGCCGGCAGCGGGTAAGGGGGAACGTTTTGGCCGTTGTAAAGACTCCCGACGACGACCGGCTGGTCGGGATCTCCCTCCAAAAATTCGACCAAGACCTCATGGCCGATCCTCGGGAGGAAGACCATTCCCCATCCCGCGCCGGCCCAGGCCTGCTTCACGCGCACCCAGCAGGAGCTCTTTTCGTCCTTTTTCCCTTCGCGGTCCCAGTGGAATTGAACCTTGATCCGCCCATGCTCGTCGGTGTAGATCTCCTCCCCCTTCGGCCCCACCACGACGGCGGTCTGAGACCCCCGGATCGACGGGCGCGGGACGCTCCGCGCGGGGCGAAACGGCGTGTCGGAAGGGATACATTCGAATGCGTTTTCATAGAGCGGCCGGTCGTCCTTGGGGGCGTCTCCCCCGAGGACCTGCGGCTGGCTTCCGTTCTGAGAAACCCGTGTCAAAAGATACTCCCGGTTGAGCTCGGAGCGGTCGAATTGTTCGAGCGTGAATCGATAGCCGGGAAGAAGCCGCCGGCAGTCGCTCCGGCCCGACCCGAGCTGGCGGGTCGCCCGCAACGCCTCGAGACGGACCTTCACCAGATCGCCCCCTTCGGCGGGGAGGACATATTTGCCGGGAAAATCGTAGAACTCCAACTTATCTTCGCCGTCGGTCTTTTTCTTCGCCTTCGCGTCCTGGGCGAGAGAGAGATTCGGCTTCTTGAAATCGTAATCGCGCAATTCGGCCGTGCCGGTGCGGATTTCCTGCCGCCACTGAAATTCCGAAACATGCTCCTGGTCGGAAACCCCGGCGGTTCCGGGGGCCCGATAGCTCACCTTCTCTCCCCCCGAAATCCCGACATGAACCACCGGATCGTCCCCGATGACCAGGACATGCTTTTCCGCGGTGTGCTCGAAAAAATAAAAGAGACCGACCTCCTCCATCAACCGGGTCACAAAGGCAAGATCCGATTCCCGGTATTGGACGCAATAATCGCGCGAGGGATACGTTCCCTTCAGGGAAAAGCGGACCTGATCCGCCGGTATCCCCTTATCGGCGAACACCTTCTTGAGAATATCCGGAACGGGGAGATTCTGAAAAACCCGGCAAGCGGCCGTCTGGGAAAGCCACCAGATCGCCGGAACAATCCCGGCCCGGTAAAAGGTCCACTTCCCCTTCTTGCCGCTCTGCTCGAACCGGTTCACCATCCCATGGAGAAAGCGCTTCTCCTTGTCCCCCTGGATGGTGAGGAGCGCGGCGGCCCCGAGAATCTTTTCGAAGTCCACCCCGGCGTCGGTCGAAGCCAGCTCCACGCTGAATCGGAAAAGCTCGGAGATCCCCTCGCTCCCGGAAAAGGCGACGACCTTTAATTTATCGCCGCCGTAAGCGCCGGCTTTGAAGGTATAACTGGCTTCATTTTTCACACGGATGATGGCCATCGGTCACCTCATGAAATTCGTGTTCAGCACCGTCGAACGAACGTTTCTAGTTATTCGCGGCCAGCGGTTGATCGCTTTGATATTCCCCGAACGCCAGCCGGAATCCCCCCTCCGCATCGAGGGTGATCCGAAGCTTATCGGGCAAGGGCCCGCTTCCGATCCGCTCCAGGATCTCGGTCGAGATCTTCGGAAGAAGCGTCCCCTGAAGGATATGATCGACGTTGCGCGCCCCGGTCTCCACCTCGGTGCAGCGCCGGACGATCTGCTCGACCACCGACGGATCGTATTCCAGAACCATCCGCTGGCTCTCCAACAGCCGCGCCCCGACCTGGCGGAGCTTCAACTCGACGATCCCCTTCATGGCGGTCGCGTCGATCGGGTAATACGGAACGACCGTCATCCTGGCCAGCAGCGCCGGCTTGAAATGCTTGCTCAAGACCGGACGGATGGCGCCGGCGAGATCGTCGACCGCCGGGCGGTTGCCGTCGGAGCAGGACTCCATGATGATGTCGGTCGCCAGGTTGCTGGTCAATAGGATAATCGTATTTTTAAAATCGATCACCCGCCCCTCGCCGTCGGAGAGCATCCCCTTGTCGAAGACCTGATAGAAGAGATTGAGCACCTCGGGATCGGCCTTCTCGACCTCGTCGAGAAGGACCACCGAATAGGGACGCTGGCGGACCGCTTCGGTGAGGATTCCTCCCTCCCCGTAGCCGACATAGCCCGGAGGCGACCCGATCAGCCGCGAGACGGTGTGCTTCTCCTGGAATTCGGACATATTGATCGTCACCATGAAGCGCTCGCCGCCGAAGAGAAGATCGGCGAGCCCGAGCGCCGTTTCGGTCTTTCCGACGCCGCTCGGCCCGACGAGGAGAAAGACCCCCATCGGGGCGCGCGGATTTCCGAGCCCCGCTTTGGCGGCGCGGATTCCCCGGGCGATCGAATCGATGGCATGGTCCTGCCCTTTGATCCGTTTGATCATCCGGTCATTTAATTCGAGGACCGACCGGGCCTCATCCTGGACCATCTTCCCCACCGGGATGCCGGTCCAGTCGGAGATCACTTTCGCGATGACGTCCGAATCGACTTCGACCTTGATCAGCGGATCGTTCCCCTGAATCTTGGCCAGCGCCTCTTTCGCCCCCTTGAGCTCCTTCAACAGCGTCTCTCGCGACGACGCGTTCGTCTCGGCCGACAGCTTCTCGCGAAGCCCCTTCACCTGCTCGGCCGCTTCTTTTTCCTCTTTCCAACGATTTTCCAGCCGGGCCAGCTCGTCCCGGAGTCCCGCGATCTCCTCGTCCACCTCTTGGACCCGCACCGGATCGATCTCGGCGCCCCCCGCGATGTCCCGCTGATAGGCCGCCCGCTCCCGCTCCAAAACCTGAATCCGCCGCTCGGTGTCTTCGAGATGGCTCGGCCGGTTGGTCATCCCGATCTTCACCCGGGCCGCCGCGGTATCGAGGAGATCGACCGCCTTGTCCGGAAGCTGCCGGCCGGAGATGTACCGGCTCGACATCTTCACCGCCGCCACCACGGCATCATCGAGAATGGGGATCTTGTGCGAAGCTTCGTACTTCTCCCGCAATCCCCGGAGGATGACGACCGCTCCCTCCTCCGACGGTTCCTCAAGGCTGACCAGCTGGAACCGGCGCGCCAGCGCGGCGTCTTTTTCAAAATACTTTTTATATTCCGACCAAGTGGTCGCGGCGATCGTCCGCAGCTCGCCGCGGGCCAGCGCCGGCTTGAGCAGATTGGCCGCATCGCTCATCCCCGCCGCCCCGCCGGCCCCGATCAACGTGTGCGCTTCGTCGATGAAGAGGACGATCGGCTTCGGCGACGCCTTCACCTCGTTGATGACCGACTTAAGCCGATTCTCGAATTCCCCCTTCACCCCGGCCCCCGCCTGGAGCAGCCCCATGTCCAAGCCGAGGATGTCGACCCCCTTCAAAATATCGGGAACGTCTCCCTGGACGACCTTCAGCGCCAGCCCTTCCACCACGGCGGTTTTGCCGACCCCCGCTTCGCCGACAACGATCGGATTGTTCTTCCGCCGTCTGGCTAAGATGTCGATCATCTGCCGGATCTCCCGGTCGCGTCCGAAGACCGGATCGATCTCCTCGCTGCGGGCCCGCGCCGTGAAATCGATCGTGAACCGGCCGAGCGCCGTCTCCTCGCCGCGGGGTGCCGCCGTCCCCCCTTCCTTCGACCGCTCGGCGGCCGCTTGCTCCGAAGAGCCGGCGGTGATCTCGAAGAATTTCCGCTTCAGCTCCTCCGGCCGGACCTCCTCCATGACCTCCAGCGCCTCCTCCAAACCATACCGGCCCGGGTTTCCCACCAGCGCGGCCAGCAGCGCTCCGGAGCGGATCTCTCCGAGACCGAGGTCGATTGAGCTGATCAGCCACGCCTCCTCCACCCACTCCAGAAGCGTGGGAGAGAAGACCGGCTTTCCGGCATTGCCGCTGCGGAGGCTCTCCAACTCCCGCTGGAGCGTTTTCTGAAGACGGGAAGGATCGATCCCGGCGTGTCTTAAGATCGTCTGGATATCGGCGGCCGGGTCCTCCGCCATCTGCAGCAGCAGATGCGGAACGCCGACCTCGTAGTGGCTGCGCGAGACGCAAACGCCCGCGGCCGCTTCGAGCGAGCGGGTGGAAAAACGGTTCAAACGCCGGAGCAATGATTTAATATCGACACCGATCATGGTCATCTCCTTGTTAAAAGTAAAAAGCTGCCAGCCATCAGCGCTCAGCTGTCCGCTTAAACTTTACATCCTTCGCTGAAAACGGACAGCTGATCGCTGATCGCTTAATTTAAACTCCCCCTCTCCAGCACCACCGACCTGGGCCGCGCGTCGTCGAAGCCGGCCGTGGTGAGCCAAGTGGTCCAGCCGAGCCGGCCCCCGTCGCGGCTCTTCAACTGCAGCGGCGGAATCTCCTCTCCATGCACTTGCAATTCGAAGTCAAACTCCAACGGGTCGTTCAAGAAGAGGATCACGAGCGCATTGAGCCTCCGGAACGATTCCCCGTCGGGGAGAAACTGTAAAAAGAGAGCGTGCCGCATCGGGCCGAGGACCATCCGGAATTGGCTGCTCCGGCTTAAGATCTTCTCTCCGAGCGAAGCGTCGACGCCGAGGCGGCTGTTCACCTGCCCCAGACGGATCTGCTGCTCCGGTTGAATCGTCACCCACCGGGCCACCCACTGAACGGCGCGGACCGGAAGATCGCCGAAGAAATCGCTGACCATCCCCTCCAGGGCGGCGGCCGAACGGGGCCGTTGCGTCAGCAGCCCGGCGTACCGGATCAGGCGGGCGGCCGGCAACCCGGTTTGATCGGTCAAGCCGGCGGTGCCGAGGCCGATCAGACCGAGCATCCTCTGGGAAAACGCGTCCTTCCCTTCCCCCTCGAATTGGATATGGTACCGGTATTTCGTCCAACAGCGATAGAAAAGGGAGAGGAGCCGGTGATGGAAGAGATCGACAAAGGCCCGGACCGGATCTTCATCGGGATCTCTGCGGATCATCTCCTCGGTGTAAAAGATCGGCAAGGGAGAGGTGCTCCCGTACAGACCGAGGAAGGTCGTCGTCACCTGAAAACGCGCCGGCTGATCTTCCGTCGCCGGAATTTCTTCGACGGCGGCGACGTCGGAGGCCGGAAAGCCGAGCGACACCTCCGGGCGAAACCGAAGGATCTCCTCCGCCGCCGGCCCTTCCCCGCCGACCCGCGCCCGCGGCCGATAGTGTTGCTCCAACAATCGGACGAGCTGAAAGAACGAAAACCGCGCGGCGTCCTCTAAAGGGCCGCCTGTCGGCCTATCCTCGGCGGCCATGAATAGACCTCTCCTTGTTGAACCCCTCTCACCGTCAATCGGCTGAAAGCGTTGACGGAGACATAGAGCGACAGAAATTCATTCAAGATCGTCGCGAAGAGGAAAAGATCCCCCTCCCCCGCGAAGTGATCCTCTTTCATCGAAAGGGAGGTGACGATTCCCCGGACCGGCGCCCCCCGGAAGAGAAGATCCGCTCCCCGGCTCTCCATCCCGACGATCCCTTCCAGGCGTCGCTCGTTGGCCCGGCCCGCCTGCCGGTCATACAGCGACGGGAAATTATAGAGCTCCAAGATCCCGCGCAGCGCTTCGATGCTGGAGAGGGAGGTGTAGTTCAAGGAGAGATGGGAGATCAGCCGCCAGTAAAGATCCCCTCCCACCGGGGGCCGGATCGCAGGGGTGACCTTGGTGATGTTTCGGAAGCGGGCGAACTCGGGCGAGCGGTCGGTCGGGGTCTGGATGTCCCCCACCCGGAGCTTGCCCGGAAGTGCGCGGTTCGTGCAGGTGAGGGAGAAGACGATCGTCTCCGTCGGCGGCACCACCGTCGCCTGCTCTCCGTTGACAAACGAGACGTAAGTGTCGGTCCCGTCGCCGACGACGGCGCCCCGAAGCCGCGGTTGGTAGTAGGTCGCCCGCCGTCCCGTCGGTCCGAGATGGTGTTGGAAAGAGACGAACGGCGGATACTCCTGCTCCGCAGCCGTCCCCCGGACCCACCCGACGGCCCGATCGACCGAGTAGATCTCGTGCTGGATCGGATTCGCGCCGGCGGGCCGGATCGGATACTCCACCCGCTGATGGTTGACCCGGATCGGATCGGATTCCATCGGCAGAAGATTGACCACCGGCGTGCAGAAGAGGCGGATGTTCTCCCGGGTGACGTGGAGGGAGGCGGCCGGCGGCTCGGAGAAAACGAAGTCGATCTCGAACCCCTCCCCCTTCATCGTTCGGGTCACCGGATGAAGCCCGGTCAAGGCGACGAAGAGAAACTTTTCCGGGAAGGTGAAGTATTCCTGAAGGTAACGGTAGCCGTCGAAGGCCCCCTTGGGATAAGGAAGGATCGCTTCTTCCTCCGAGAATCCCCCCGCCTCGATCCGGTCGGACGGAAGGGAGCTCTCCTGGGAAGGCTTTCCCTGAACGAGGGCCCGAACGCGCACCTCCGACACGTGGCGGCAGAGCCAGAGATAAAGGGGGTAGGCCGGATCGCCGTGAAGAAAGAGTCGAAGGGTTTCGAGGCGAATCTGGGAGAGGATCGCCCCCTGGCCCATTTTGAATCGAAGCCGCAAGGCCGAGCGTCCGTCGGGCAGGGTCTGGACGAGGGCCTCTTCCATGGCAAAGGGATAGAGATCGAGATCAAACGCCGTGCGAAACCGGCAGGGAATCCCCTCCACCGGAAGCGAGGCGACCTCGGTTCCCCGTGGAACCGGCTGCCGCTCCCGGACCGCCCCGGTGATCGGGGTGAACTCGACGATCGACATCGACGGAATCGGCCGCAGGTAGTGCGGCCAGAGGAGGCTCATCAGCGCATGGACCAGCTCCGGAAATTCATCGTCGAGCTTCTGGCGGATGCGGCCGGTCAGAAAAGCGAATCCTTCCAGCAGCCGCTCCACGTCGGGATCGCTCCCCCGGTCGGCCAGGAAGGGGGCCGCCGCCGGATACGCGCGGGCAAACTCCCGACCCATTTCACGGAGGAAGGTCAGCTCGTCTTGATAGTATTTGTTGAAGGGCATGAAAGATCCTAAAAGAAGCGGTCAGCCGTCAGCTTAAAAATGTTTCTAAATCTTTCGCGGAATGCTGACGGCTGACCGCTTTACTTTAAATCAACGACCGTCACTTCCGCCTGGTCCGTTCCGGGATGGCCGCCGAACATCAGCTTGGAGGGATGCCCCTCGACCTTGATGTAGTACGAATCGTTCGGACCGATTTTGTTCTGCACCGACCAGGCGGTGAAGGCGCTCCCGCCGACTTCGGCCTGGATCCCTTGAGTCGCATACTCCAGTACACTCCGTTCGGGGAGTTGTCCCTTCGGCCCGACCAGATGATGGGAGATTTTTCCCTCGTCGCTCACGCCGAACATCGCCCCCTGCCACTCCCCCTCGATCGGACCGACCTCGAACCACTGGCCGATGTAGGGATGCCCGGTCGCGCTGAGCCTGAAATCGGGCGCGGGACCGTCGGTCCGCTTCAGGAAGGCCGCCGCAACTTTGGCCGGCCAGCTCGACTCGGCGGCCGAAAGGAATCGCACCCCCCGCAGCAGCGTCGGCATCGTCGCGGCATCGGGCGCCGCATCCAGGCTCAGGCAGAGGATCGGGAACCCGCTCCCGCGTCGGTCCCGCGCCATCGCCGTCACTAACGATAATCCGTAACGATGGCGCGGCGACTTAAAATCATCTCCTCTTCCGGCGATCAGCCAGAGATCGGCCTGCGCCGGATCCCAAAGCGTGGTGCCGAGATCATACCAGGCCATCCTCTCCAGATCATCGACCCATGCAGAGCCGCCGACTTGCAGCCCGGCCCCGGCGAGGGATTTCACCGTCCCTTCCGGCGGGGGCGCGCCCTCTCCCGTCGGCAACCAGGTCACCCATACTTTTTTTCCGGCCATCGTTCCTGCTCCTTTAACATTCCTCCCCTTTGCCTGCACCCGGATGGGTGTAAGAGAGGCCAGGCGGGGTAGAAGGTCTTTCTTCCCCCCTCTCCCTTCCTTAACAAAGGGGAGGGGTTTGGAGAATTCTTATCCTCGGACTTGGATCTGTCCACCCGGCGTCACCGCCGTCTCGAACCAGACGGAGGCCTCATCCCGCTCGGTCACCAGCTCGGCGGTGATCTCAAACCGCAGGCTCGCCGCGACATCCTGAGACGGGACATAATTCACCGTCACGTTTCGCAGGCGCGGCTCGAACTTCTCGACCGAATTGCGAATCCCCCGCTGAACCACCTCGACCATTTCCGGAAGGTTCTGGATGAACTCCGTCACATCGGGCATCCCATACTCCGGCTGGATCAAGACATGCCCCTGCCGCGTGTTGAGCATCTTGCGGAGATGACGCAGGATCGAATCGGCCAGCTCCTGCGTATTCTCCTCGACCGTTAAAGGGCGGTACCCTGTTGGATCGGCAAGCCGCTCCAACAGGGACCTCTCTCGCGCCATTGCTTCAAATCCTCACTACTCGATGGGAACCATCCAGTCGTCCTGCGCCTCGGTCTTGTCGATCTCATGCCGCCACGACGCTTTCCGATAGGTAAAGGCGACCTCTTCCATGTGGCCGAAAGAAGCCGTCGATTTGTCGAGGCAGTTCGGCATCCAGGGTCGGACGGAGACGGCGATGGCGTCTTCCAACTTGATGGTGAAGTATTGCTCCTCGGCCCCTTTCGCCGACACCCGGTAAAATTTAAGAACAACTTCCTTCAAATGCTCCCCGGTGCAGAGGGCCTGATAGATCATCGGAGAGGCCTTGTCGAACTCCTTCACGATTTTGAAGGAGCCGTGGACCCGCTTTCCGCTGGATAAACCGGTTTGAATGTCGTGCGGGATGTGGATCTCATGGTCGAAGGCTTGGACGAGCATCGTCCCTTCCCGGCCCTTCATCGTGCAGTTTCCCTTGATGTCTCCTTGTTTCTCACCTTTCATGGTCATGTGTGCTGGCATCGGCATGGTCCGTTCCTCCTTGTTTTAGTTTGAGTGATCTTTTTTCCGAGCAATGTTCTCGCAACCCGATTGGTTCTTATTGCAAAGGGGATACCATTCCGGTTCATCCATCGGATCATGACCGGTGCGGCTCACACCGCCGTTTCCTCCACCCTAGAGGTCCTTTTCTTTTTTAGGATCTCCGGTTGAAGTTCCGCGTCGGCTCCCCTTTTCTAGATTTCAGAACGGGATTCCGGTTTCTGGAATCCCCCTTACTTCTTATCGAGCTTCCCGACCAGCGAGAGGGTGAAGAAGGAGCCCATGTACTTGAAGTGCGGGCGGACCTTCATATCGACCCGATACCAACCCGGATCTCCCTCCACGTCGCTGACGGTAATTTCGGCCTGGCGCAACGGCCGTCGTCCCCGGACCGCGGGATCGACGACATCCTGATCGGAGACATACTGCCCGATCCACTTGTTCAGCTCCTTCTCCAGGTCGACCCGCTCTTTCCAGCTTCCGATCTGCTCGCGCTGAAGGACCTTGAGGTAGTGGGCCATCCGGTTCATGATGAACATATAGGGAAGCTGCGTGCCGAGCTTGTAATTCGTCTCGGCCTCTTTTCCCTCTTTGCTCTGGCCGTAGAATTTCGGCTTCTGGCAGGAGTTGGCGGAGAAGAAGCAGGCGTTGTCGCTCCCTTTCCGCATCGCCAATCCGATGAAACCCTCTTCCGCCAGCTCGAACTCGCGCCGCTCGGAGATGAGGACTTCGGTCGGGATCTTCGTCTCGATCGCCCCCATCGATTCGAACGTATGCACCGGGAGATCTTCGACCGCGCCGCCGCTGGTCGGCCCGATGACGTTCGGACACCACCGGTACTTGGCAAAGCTGTCGGTGATCCGGGTGGCGAAGGCGAAAGCGGTATTTCCCCAGAGGTAGTTCTCGTGACTCTTGCTGACATCTTCGGAATAGCTGAACGCCTTGACCGGATTGTTCTCCGGATGATACGGCAGCCGGAGCAGGAAGCGGGGGAGGGTCAGGCCGACGTAGCGGGCATCCTCCGACTCGCGGAAGGAGTTCCACTTGATATACTGCGGCCCCTCGAAGATCGACTTGAGGTCTTTCAGGTTGGGGAGACCGAGGAAGCTCTCCTGCCCGAAGAATTGGGGCCCCGCCGCCGCGATGAACGGCGCATGGGCCATCGCTCCGACGCTCGCCGCGTACTGAAGCAGCTTCACGTCTTGCGGTCCCGGACCGAAGTCGTAGTTGGCGATCATCGCCCCGACCGGGTTGCCGCCGAAGGTGCCGTACTCGGCGGTGTAGACCAGTTTGTAGAGGCCCGACTTGGTGATCTCCGGCGCATCTTCAAAGTCGCTGAGGAGATCTTCCTTGGAGACGTTCAACAGCTCGAACTTGACGTTCTCCCGGAAGTTGGTCCGGTCGACCGCAAATTTGAGCCCCCGCCACGCCGATTCGATTTTCTGAAAGGTCGGGTGGTGCATGATGGCGTCGACCTGGGCCGACAGCTTTCGGTCGATCTCGGAAATCATGTCATTGATGACCGTCTGATGGACCTTCGCCCCCTTCCGGTCCGGGGTCAACAGCTCGGCGATAAACGCCTCCACGCCGCGCTTCGCAATCGCATATCCCTCTTCGGAAGGCTTTAATTTCGTTTCGTGCAGGATCGTGTCGAGAAGAGAGGACTCTCCCTCGGCTGTCTCGACCGAGCCCGCCTGTTTCTCCGTTTGTTCCGCCATATTCCATTCTCCTTATTTGATATAAAGAAAGCGATCAGCCATCAGCGGTCAGCCAAGCCTTAAACTGGTTGCTGAAAGCGGAGCGCAAACCGCTTATTTATTCTCTCCGCCCAATTCTTTGAGCAATTTCTCGCGAGCCGCCACATCGGAGATGAGGCCTTCGATCTTCTTCCGAAAGGCCGGGATGTTCCCCAACGGACCTTTGAGCGCCTGGAGCGCGGTTCGGAGCTGGAGGAGTTTGTTGAGCTCGGGGACCTGCTCCACCACTGATTCCGGACCGAAGTCTTTCATCTTCTCGAACTTCAGCTTCACCGCAATCTGCTCCCCTTCCTTCCCGGAAAGTTTGTTGTCGACATTCAAGGCGACATCGAGCTTCTGGTTTCGCATCACCTCTTCGAAGTTGTCCTTGTCGATATTGATCGGCTTCCGATCTTCCAGCGGGGTATCGTCGGACCGAAGGGTATAATCCCCCATCATCAACATTTTCAGAGGCAGCTCGACTTCCGCCTGCGCCCCGCCGGTGGCCGGCTTGTAAACGATATTGACCCGTTCCTTCGGTGCAACGGATGATTCTTTTGCCATTGTTTTCTCCTTTTTGAATTAAGCCTTCAGCGATCCGCTGTCAGCCGTCAGCTTAAAAATTTTTAAGGCTTCGGCTGAATGCGGAGAGCGGATCGCTGAAAGCTTCCCTTTTATTTTCTATCCAGTTCCATCCCCGCGACCGGATCGAGACGACAGATGCGGCCGTAAATCGCCTCCGCCCGGCCGGCCCAATCGGACGATCCCGGCTCGGAATCTCGCGACAGCTGATTCAACAGACGCCAGGAGGTCCGGAGCACCTCCAGGCTCAGCGCCGGCTCCCATGCTTCTAAGGAGAATCGATCGATTTCCGCTTGGAGCGCGTCGAGCTGGGAGAGCGCCACCTTCGGATAGCCCGCGTCGAGGCAGAGCCGAGCCGATTCGAGCTGCAGGAGGAAGCGCTCGCGCCGCGACGCCGCTCCGGAAATCCGCTCCTGAAAAAGGGCGATCGCCCCCTTCGCCTCTCCCTGTCCGAGCAGTTGACGGGCCTGCGCCCGCGCCTCCGCGACCTTCCCGTCTCCCGCGCCGCTTCCCGCGGCAGAACCGGCCGAGCCGTTTTCCCCGCCGGCCGGGAGGAGGTCCGTTTCGATCCACCGCTGCGTCTCATCGTCGGCGAACGGGGTCCCGTCCGCGAAACGGCACCGGGGCAAATCGGGAAGCCGCTGCAGTAGAATCCGAAGCTCGCCGAGCACCGCCTGCCGGGCCCCCGCGTAAGTCGATCCGAGATGGGACAGGGCCGTCGCGCTCCGGCGTTGGAGATCGAGCCAGAACGGATATTCCGGAAGCTGCGCTTCGGCCTGATCGAGCAGCTCCTTCCATCCCTGCTGCTCCGTCAAAAGCCGCCCGCTGTCGAGCAGATGCGCCGGCGGGGCCGGAACACGGGTCTCCCAATCGGTATGGACCGGAAGCGCGTCGAGGCGCGACCAGGTGAGCGCGCGCGCGATCTGATAAGGCCATGGGTTCGCCGGCTCCCGGCCGCGGACCAGATCGGCGCTCCGGCGGATCAGATCGCCCGCTTCGCCGAAAACCCGCTCGGCCTCTTCGAGCGACTCGATCGTGCCGGCGACGATCGCCGGGCCGGCCGACTCCGCCGGCGCGGACACACTTTGGATCGAAGGCTCCGGCGGCTTCGACGCCGCCTCGGCGCGCTCGGCCTCTCTCGCCCACTCCCCCACGGCGCGGCGCAGATCGCCGAGGCCCGGGGAGTCGTTGGCCAACCGCTCGCTGAAATATTTCTCCAAAAGATCGATCTTCTCGCTGCAGGCGAGGACCTCTTTTCCCTCGCCGGGGAGCGGCTTTTTGCGCCCGACCGCAATCCCTCCCTTTTCGGAAAGCCAAACCAGCGCGTTGATCCGCGCCCGCATCCGCTTGGTCTCCGGATAGAGGCTCTCCCAGAACGATTCGGCCATCTCCTCGATGCAAGAGAGCCCCGCGAGAAGTCCGGCGTAGCCCCGCTGCTCCAGCAATCCGACCGAAACATAACCGGCCGCGAGGAGGTCTTTCGATTTCTTCTGCAGGAGCTCCCGGCCGAGATCGATCACCTCTTTCCACTGAACCGGGCCGCCGGAGAGCGATTCGAGCTTGCCGATCTCCGCCTGAATCCGCTCGAAGAGCGGATCATACCGGGCCGAATCCCCCGAAGGAGCATCGGGCCGGATCGGCGTCGATCCGATCTCGCGCCACTCTGCGATTTCATCACTCATTGAAAACTCCGAATACAAGCGGTCCGCCGTCCGCTTTCAGGCGTCCGCTTATTTCTATCATTCTTTCGCCGACCGCGGACGGCGGATCGCTTTCTCTCCTTCATTCAATCCGCCCCATCGCTTCCAAGAAAGCCGCCAGCGGCATTTCTCCGTTTTCTAAAATCGTCCGCCGGCCGGCGTCGCTCTTTCCCTTCACCGCAGACAGATCGACCGCCGTCTCCGGCGCCAAATCATAGGCGGTCCCGCCGTCGAGCTCCGGTTGAATCAGCGAGAGAAAGCTCTTGGCCGAGGGAGGCCCGAGGAAGAGCATCATCCAGGGGGCGCCCTTGGCCGGCGCCCGATTCCAGAAAAAGTTCACCGCGGCGGGGGGCCGTTTCAACATCCGGCCGACCAGATCGACCCAAAGAGAAAGATCCTCGTTATATTTTTTCTCCGACGGAAGAAGGGGAAACCGCAAACCGAAACCGAGCCGGTTCGAAGCGGTCCGGCGCATCGGTCCTAAAATCGCCGCCAGGTTCTGATCGGTCAGATATTTTCTCGGATGCTCGAACGCGCCGAAGAGGGCGCTCCAGAACGACTCCGCTTTTTCTCCCGCCAAGAAACGTTGATACGCTTCTTGGTCGACCGCGGACGCACGGTCGTCCGGGATCGGAAGCGCCAGCCGCTCGAGATGATCGAGAAATTCCTTCAACCGCAGGCCGGCGCCGCCGGACCGCGCCAAGTTGCCCGCCTGCTCCAGAAAAGGGGCATAGGTCATCGGGGCAAACTGAATCGGCGCGGCGAACCGTTTCCGGTCGACCCGGAGAAAAAAGAAAAACGGATAGGAGCGGCCCGCTTGATCGCGGCTCGGCGTCAGGGTTCCGATCAAGAAGGCGTCGGTCCCCTCCACCTGAAAAACGAAGTTCCACGGATCGGCCTGGAGATAGTCGGCCTCCCATTTTTTCCCCCACCGGGACTGCGCGGCGAGGATCCCCTCCTGCAGCCACTGATCGAGGGCGCGGACCTCTTCGCCGGTCGCGCGGAAGCGGATGAAATCGGAATGGATCGGGAGTTTTCCGAAGCAGCCGAAGGTTCCATTGCCCATGTATGACTCCTACCCAATCCGGCCGGGACAAAGGGACTCTGAGAAAAATCCCGGTTTAAACGGATTCTTATAGCTCTGCGCCCTCAGGTCGTAGCGAACTTTGATCACCTTGCCGTCGCCCCCCTTGAGCTCCCATTCGATCTTGTAGATCGTGCTGCTGACCGGCGTGATCCGGGCGGCATCCAGGAGCTTGAAGAACCCCCAGCGGCCGCCATACTGCTGCACCTGTCGAGAGCCGCCGCTCTGGACCTGAAGGACGGCTCCCGGCGTGCCGGACGGTCCGGGCCAGGAGAACTCGTGCCATTCCTGCGGCTCGTTTCGATACCGGAGATCCTTCCCGTCGGCGGAGATCAAGATCTCGCTCACCCCGGAGCTCGGATAGGGATAGAGATCGAACGTCAGCTTCAGATCGGGGTTGCCCCGGGGGAAGAGCCCCTCCGAGAGCATCCGCGCCCGGCGGAGCGATTCGAGAAAGTCGGGCGACATCGCCGGGGCGGCCGACGTCCGCTTGACCTCCCATCGCTGGGCCCCTTCGTCGACAAAGGACTTGAGCTCTTTATCGTAAAACTTCCACAGGGTCCCGTTCTGGGGATGGAAGAACTCGGCGACGTCGGTGAGGGTCGCATCCTCCCCGTCTTTCTTGAAAGGGTAGCGTCCGGCGATGCTCTGCTGGCACGGCTCGTAAACTTCCCCGCGCCACCGGCGGTTGAGGTCGGCCATCGCCCCGCTCACCAATCCGGAGGAGGCCATGCGAAACGGCTGCAGGAAGATCGGCGCGACCACCCGGCGGATCTCCGGGTCGGCCGATTGCAGAAGACGCTCCGCGTTCTTCTGCGCCACAAAGAGGTCGTTCGATTGGCCGCTCGCCATGCCTTGAACCAACGCCTTGGCCGCTTTCGGATCGCCCCCCGACTCCGCCAGCGGCCGGAGCGCTTCATGCGCTCTGCGCAGCTCGGCGACGAGCCGCGCGACCGGCGCCTCTTTCTGCGGGTCGGCCGGCGCGACAAACTCATGAAAGGGCTGAAACCGGTTCGAGACCGGCGTCGGTTGAGCGGTGGAAGCGGAGGCGGCGTCCGACGCGGAGCGCTCCATCCCGAGCTTCTCCTTGACCCGGTCGACCATCCCCTTGGCCATCCCCCCGATCGGCTGCGGGGCGGCCCTTCGGAGGTTCGTGTTCCGATCGATCTCCGTGAAGAGAACCACCAGCGGCGAATTTTCTTGGGAGAGGGCCGCGAAGAGTTTTTCCGTCTCAGCCAAGCCGTCGGCCGGCTTCAATCGGATCGATTCGAGGAAGCCGTTCCACTGGCGTTGATACTCCTCGAAATATAGTTTCTCGATCCCCGCTTCGACGGCGGTCGGCTCCGGCTCCGGCTGGCCCAGAACCCACGCTTCCCCGCCGACCCCTTTTTCCTGAAGGATCCGGTCGAGCGATTCTTTGAACGGGCCCTTCCATCCCCCCTCCGTGAAGAGGGCAGGTATCTTGTAATCGCTGAGAAGCGCCCCTTCCCCGCCCCCCTTCAATGCGGTCTGGAGGGTGTACGGCTCCGATTTTCCGGTCGCCTCGCGGCGGACGCGGCTGTAAAGGCGCTCCTCCAGCGGGATCGCCCGGAGTCCTTGCCGAACCTGTTGGACCAGCTTTTCGTTCAAGGTCAGGCGGGGAACGCTCGACTGATTCGCGACGCGGCTATAAAACGCGACCTGTTGGATGATTCCCTCTTGAAGGCCCTTGGGAACCTGATTCGCGTAGAGGGCCGGGAGCATCTCCCGCCAGATCTGCTGCAGCTGCTGGTCGAGGAAGGCCGGGTCGAGATGGGCCGGATCGGCCATCATCAGGTAGATCTTCAAGAGAAGATAGTAGTGATCGAAGTCGCGCCCTTCCGGAAGATGGCGGGGATTCGAGGCGAACCGCTCCAGCTCCGCCTCGATCGCCCCCTGGGTCGGACCGAGAACAAGCTGATTGAGCCGTTGAAAATAGAGATCCCGCATCGGCGGATAGAGCGTCCCCCCCCGGTACAAGCCGCCGCGCATTCGGAAGGGAATCCCCTTCTCCGCGTCGGTCTGAAGCCGATCGAGCCCTTCCCGGAGCTGATCGAGCTGCTCGATATTTTTCGGGAACTGCCGCTCATCCTTCAGCTCCATCTTGGCCGCCTTCGACGCGCTCGAACGGATGGAGCCGAGATAGACCCGGTTCCCCACAAACGAGAAGGAGAGGCCGACGACGGAGAGGGTGGTGATCAGGACCGCGCCGACGAAGATCGCCACCCGAAGCGCGCCCCGCTGCCGGCTCATGGCGTTCGACGGCCCCGCCAGGATCTGATCTTGGAAGATCACGTCGGTGAAAAGATTCTTGATGAAGTAGCTCTTCGCCTCGACCTCCGCGCCGAACGAATCGCTGACCGCTTCGGAAAGGCCGGAGGCGCGGCTGACCGCGGTGAGAATCCGGTCGATCGGTCTCCCCTCCTGGGTGCCGCTGGTGAAATAAAATCCGCGGAAGATCGGATTCTCCTGATACGGATTATGCGCGAAGAGCAGCTCCACGAACCGGGCAAGCTTCTCCTCTCCCGACAAAAGCTGCAGCGGAAAGCTGTAGACGTCCCGGACCTTTTGGGCGCCCCGCGCGGAGGCGAGCCGCGCCACACGCCGGGCGTCGAGCGCTTTGAAGAGCTGGCCGAATTCGGTCTCGAACAGCTGCTGCGGCGAGGAGCCGGCGGGAGGGTTCTTCGGCAGGGTCGCCCCCCACATCTGCTCCCGCTCCGTCTTGCTGAAATCTTCATAGAACTCGACGAAGCCGCGGATCAGGTCGCACTTGGTGAAGACGAGATAGACCGGAAAGACGATCCCGAGCCGCTGGATCAGCTCGTCGATGCGGGCCCGCATGTTCTTGGCGTGATACTCCAGATCCTCGTCGCTCGCCTGAAGCAGCTCGGCGATGCTCATCGCGGCGAGGACCCCGTTGATCGGCTTCCCCTTTCGATGGTTTTTAAGGAGATCGAGAAAGCCGTACCACTCTTCCCGATCTTCATCTTGCGTGACATAACGGCCGGCCGTATCGAGCAGCACCGCCTCGCTGGTGAACCACCAATCACAGTTGCGGGTCCCGCCGACCCCCTGCACCCCCCGATTCGATCCCCCCAGATAAGGGAACTGAAGACCGGAATGCAGCAGCGCCGTGCTCTTGCCGGAGGCGGGGGGGCCGATGAACATATACCAAGGAAGGGCATAGAGGGCGGTCCTTCCGGAGCGGCCTTTACCCAATTTGGATTGCTTCAGCGCGGCGACCGCCTTATCAAATTGATTCCCGAGCTCCGCGATCTCCTCTTTCCGATCGGGCCGGCTGCCGACCGCCTGCTCCTGCGCCTGCTTCTGAAGCGACTGCTCCAGCTGCTTCGCCCCCCGCTCCGCGCGGTAGCGGTCGATGATAAGGAAGAGCGACCAGAGGAAGAGGAGGGCGACAATTAGGATGAGCCGGGTCTCGATCTTGGTCAGCCCGAGGTAGGGGCCGGCAAACCAGATCAGACAGATGAGACAGAAGACGCCGACGGCCGCCGTGATCCGGGGAAATCGGGTCATCCCGTTGATGAGCGCTTTCGGAACAGCCAACAGGAACTTCATCGCCCCCCTCCGATCTGCTGCTGAATCTCGGAGGCGATGCTGTTGGCGTCCCGGCTGATGAGGAACGAGATCGAGAGGTAAAAGAAAAAGAGGATGGCGACACACGAAACGACGACGACCCAGGAGGGAATCCCCTGCTTCACCATCTCGATCAATTCGTCCGGCCGCTTGCCGTGCGGGGAGAGAAGCGGAAGCGCCCCCGGCTTCGGCTGGATTTCGCGGGCAAGCGCATCGATCAAATCTTTGAGCTTCTCCCGGCCTTGGAGCTTGTATTGCCCTTCGAACCCGAGGACCAGACAGAGATAGAAGACTTCGAGGAGATCCGGATTGGGGGGAAGGGATCGACGGAGGGCTTCGAGCCGGTTGAAGAACTCCACCCCGGCGACATGCTCCCGGAACAGCTCGTACTGCAGCGGCCGGGCCGACCAGGCGTCCCGATGGGGCGAAGGAACGCTCAAAATCATCTCGTCGAGAAAAGCGGCGAGGGCGTAGCGCGCCTGCTGGACCGCCTCTTCGGGAATCGCGAGGCGTTTGGCCTCCCGCTCCGCCGCGTTGAACATCTCGATCAGCCGCATCCGCAGCGCGTCGGGGGTGCCGTAATCCCGGGCGCTCCGCAGATGGGCCCCCAAGATAAAAAGATCGGAGAAGAGATCGACCAGCCGTTTCCCTTCCTCCAAGTTCGGTCTTGCCATGCCGGGTTACTCCTTTACAGCCAAAAGCTCGATTGTCAATCCATTGAGATCCGCCGGGAGATAGAAGGCCACCGCCTGCGAGCGGCAGATCGATTCCCAAAGACCTCCTTGGCTCTCAAGACGAAAGTAATGATGCCCGATCTTCGGGGAGAGGCTGGCGGGAGGGCGGGAGGTGTACGACAGCTTGAGCCCCGGCAGCGCGGTCGTGATGATCGTCTCCAGATCGAGGGGCGATCCGGCTTTGATCCGCCGGGGAACCGAATCTCGGATCTGATCTTCGGAGAAATTTCCGGCAACCCCCAGATAAAATTGAGACGACTCCAACATCCGCTCATCGGCGACCCGGCCGACATAGGTGTTCTCGCGGCTCTTCTCGAGCGGGATCACGATGTGTCGGGTCGGCGTCACCCCTTCCACCAGGCTCCGGATCCGCAGCTCCAGCTCCCGGAAGGTCTTCGTCAGATCATGATGCTGGTATGGGGGAAGGTCGCGCGGATGTTGGTCGGGCGACGCGGTGGTCAGCTCCCCGGCCATCGAGGCAAGGCTCAAGTAGAGCGCTTCGGGATGGATCTTTCCGACGTGGCTGTAGTGGGAGAGGATCGGAATATTCCGGTTGAGGGCCTGAAGCAGCGTCACGCGGACCGAATCGAGCGCGCCGGGATCGTCGTTTCGCTGGCCGCCCAAAGCGCTTCTCTTGGCGGAGAGGAGCTCCAGCAGCCCCCGGATCAGCCGCATTAAATATCCGGAAGCGGAGATGGTCAAGCAGGGGGGGATGTAGGTCTCTCGGAGCGCGATGTTTCCCCCCGCGGTCCGGGCCAGCTCGGCGATCTTCAGGGTAACCGCCCCCGCCATCTCTTCCCCCGAGAAAAAGAGCCGGAGATTTTTCCGGGCCACGGCGATCTCTTTGACGTTCCCGCCGGTGTTGAAATCGGCGACTTTAATATAGGAGGCGGTGTAGCGGGTGGAGCGCGACTCGCCCCCCTCTTCCAGCCGGCAATTGGCCGCCTCGGATTGCTCGGCCGGGATGCCGAGGTAGACGTCGAGGTGGTCGAGCGCCGGCGAAAAAAGATCTCCGATCGGCCGGATTTCCGGCGCAGGGTCGGTCTCGGGGATCTCGACCACCAGGCCGTCGGGCAGGATGCCGTGCAGGCCGAGCAGGGCGACCGTCCCGTTGGCCAGCGCCTCCGTATCGATATCGATCCGGGTCACCCCTCCTCCGAAAGCGGTCAGGCTCCCGAGGAGCTTGGAGAGGCTCCGCTCTTGAACCCGATCCCAATGCTGAAAGTGATGGGGAGATAAAAACATCCCCTCGCTCCAAACCACCTTTTGATCTTTATTCATCATTCATCCTTAGAAACCCCTCTTTTGTAAGGAGGGGCGAGGGGAGGTAGCGTGACCTTCTACCCCGCCTCCCCTTACACCTTCCGGGTGCACGGCGGCACAGTGCAAGCAGGAAAAGGGGAAGAGTGATTTTCAGCTCTTACTCGATTTTGATCGCCTTCACCGTCTGCGCTTCGACGCTGATCTCCACCGCACGGACCTTTTTCCCTTTCAGCGGGATGATCTCCCGCCAGCCGTTTCCTTGCGGTTTCCGGAAGAGGACCATCAGCGCCAAATATTCCGAGCCCTCCTTCGGATCAATCTTCTGGACCACTTGGGTATCGGGGAGCAGGGTGATCTCCTGGCGGTCCAACAGATCTCCGTCCAGGATCGCCTGATCTCCCTTCCAGAGAGAGATGAAATCGGCCCCTTCGATCTTCTCTTTTCCCTTCAACTGATAGATCCGCACGATGACCGGAAGGGGATTGCCGCCGTCGTCGAGATTGAGCGTTTTGGAGCCGGCCAACGAAAGGTCGATCGCTTTCTTTCCGCAAGCCCCCAACCCGAATGAAACCGCACAGAGAAGCAAAACCGATGCGAGCTTAAGAAGTAACCTTTTTCTTTTTCTGAACGGAGAGATAACCTTCCGCAAAATAGGGCCCCAAAATCTGTTCAAATGTTCGAACCTCCTCCTCTGAAAGCTCACGATGTTTCTCGCGGAATCGATCCCACGCCGCCAATCGCGCCAACGGCCCGACGCGCAGAACCCCTCCCTCTTTGCGCTCCGCCCCCTCCAGGGAATCGGGATCCAGCTGTTTGAGCACGCCGCGCAGGCACTCTCTGAAACCGGCCACCATTCCCACCTTGTGCAGCGCCAGATCGGTGAAGACATCCTCCAGATCGGCGATCACCTTCTCGGTCGATTCGGCGATCTCCATATCGAAGAGGTATCTTCCGATCTCCCGGCTCCCCTCCACCACTTTGATCGGATTCGGCCTGCGCATGAAAATGCGGGTCGACTCGACCTCAAACCCCTCTTCGAACTCCCTCCGTCCCTTCACGGCGTCGGCCAGGGAATCGACCATCACCGCGAAAACCCGATCGATCCGATCGAAGAAGGCCGCCACCGCTTCCGGCGAGCTGAGCGCGTCGGCATTCTCGAAATACTTTGCGGCGAGCTTCTTCAACCCCTCTTGGGCGGCCCGCGCCGCTTCGACCTCGCGGGTGGGGACGGAGACGGTCGGATCGGGCGGATTCTGCCGAATCCGCTCCTGCTGGTAGTCGGGCTCCGGGAAGCGGGCCTCCACCAGGTTCAAGAGCCGCTTCGCCCGTCCCTCGTCGAGACGGAAGGCCGCTTTCCGAAGAATCTCGGCGAGCGCCGAACGCCGCTCTTCCGGATCTCCCTCGGTGCGATCGGCATAGGCGCGGCTCAACTCCTCCAGAAGCGCTTCGGTCTCCTCCGCCGTTCCGGAGAAATCGATCGTCGCATCCGAGACCTCGACCGGCTCCAGGTTGGTTCCTTCCGGCTGGAGCGGGAAAAACCGGAGGAGAAAATCGCCGATGGCGATCTGATCTTCCGGGTTGAGCGGGTACTCTTTTCCGGCGGCCAGCGGCTCCCCGTTCAGCCGCGTTCCGTTCTTGCTTCCCACATCGATCAGAAAAAACCGGTCCTCTTTTTCGCGGATCTCGGCATGCCGGCTCGAAACGATCCGCCGCGGGTCTTCCAGCTGAATCTCATTGGAATTCTGCCGGCCGATCCGAACGACTTCCTGCTCGTAGGCGCACTCGACCGCTTCGCGTCCGGTCTTGTCGATCGTATTTTCGATGAACAATTTGAATGGCATCTTACCCGTTCCGAACCTCGCTCAATTCCTTCCGGATCAGGTCGCACGCTTCCAGGATCTCCCGATTGCGCCGGCGGGAGCCGAAGAGCTCCATCTTGATTCGATCGCTCAGATGCGCCCCCTCGGCGGCGATCCGCTCCATGAATGTCCCCGGCTCATTGGGATCGTATTCCGCCTGGTTTCGAAGGAGACGGAACCCGATCAGGAGCGCCTCGATCCAAAGATCATCCGGGATCGACTCGCCGGCATTGTCCGACGGCCGATAGAGGAGCGCCTCTTTCGAAAGCGCCGCCCCCTCCTTTTGGAAGAGAAACCGAAGTCTTCTCAATAAGGGCTTCCGGTCCCGATCTTCAAGCGACGGGAGGATCGGTCCGAGGTTCTCCGCAGTCCGGGTGATCACTTTATGAACGGTCGCCAGATCCTGTCGCTCGTTGACCAAAAGACCCCGGAAGAGAATCATCCCGAGACTGTAGAGATCGCAGGGAAGATGGAGGCTCTTATAGATCACCACCTCGGCGCGGGCGAAGACCTTTTGCTTGGCCTTCTCGAACTGCCCCCAAACGGGAGGAGAGACCGGCTCAATGGTTCCGTCGAGAAGAATCCCGCGCTCGGCGGAAGCCCGCTTGCCGGCCCAGATCCGAACCGGCTCGGCCTCCGCTTCGGGAAGGGAAAGGGTGATCAGGAACAGGTCCCCCTGAGAATAGTCGGAGGACCGCAGCTGCTCCGAGACGAGTTGCGCCTGCACGATCGCCCGGATTTCATTCCCCCCGGAGGCGCGCATCCGCTCCATCGATCGGATCAACACCGTCGCCGTTTCCCGCTGCTCGATCCCTTGTTGCCGCAGAAGGGGGGCCGTATAGAGCGGATGCGCATCGGGAGGAGGGCTGAAGAGCTGCGCGCGCGCGTCGGCCGGCATGGTCGGGGGGGCAAATCGATCGGCCAATTGCAGGTGGGATGTGTCGAGCGAGAAAACCCAACGGGCCGGCAAAAAATCTTCCGTCGATTCCGATAATTGGACCGGGAGATGGGCCGGTTGAAGATTCAAGAACGGTCTCTGATTCTCCTGATGAATCGATTGGATGCGGCGGCATAATCCGATGAAAAGGTTCCACTTGAGCCAGAAGACCTCCAGCGGATACCGCTGTCGATCTTCTGAAAAGAGAAACTGATTCGGGGAGGAGAAACGGGAAGCAAGCGTGGGCAGGTTTTGCCGGCGCCCGCTCGAAAGACCGGAACGGCACCACTGATGGAACGCCTCGTCCCACACGGCGCCCCCCAGCAGGTCACTGAACTCGTCATACTGAAGGGACACCTGTCCCTGTAAACGTCCATCATCCATGAGGGCACCGAGATTTTCGAAGGAGACCTATGCAGAATGGCGCTAATATTGAAGAAAAGCAAAAAGAATGTCAAGCGAATTCCCCGCTGCCGCTCTGGGAAGTAAACTAAAGCGGTTTACCGAGGATCGCCCGCCTCTTAGAACAACGGCGGAGCCGATCTCCCCGGACTGCGTCGATGCAGATTTCCCGCCGTCGGACCTGTTCGGTCTTCGGGTACGGGCATCCCGACATTTTCGGCCGGGATGTCGATAAGTGTTGACAAGAAAGGGAAAAAAAGCTACCTTTGTGCCGCACTGGTATAAAGTGCGCTTGTTTTATTGGTTAGGTCCACAAGCACATTCTCATCCTCTCTCCACTCTTTATATAGGGGGAATACCCAACATCGCTTCGCTGCAACGCCTTCGAACCAATATTCATCCGCCGGGCAAGCCCATGCCGAGGGGACTCTCCCCCCTCCCTCCTTTCGATCTCCGGGCTCTGTCTTCAAAATCAAAGATTGACTGCACGGCCGATCCGGTTAAAATAGGTTCGTCGCACACCGACGCAAAACAAGCGATCGTCCCGGAAGGTGCGAACCGACCCGGATCGGCTTCACAGAGAGGGGCCATTTCGTCTAAACCTGAAAACAAAAAGGGGCAGCGCGTATGTTGAGAAATTATGAGAAGGTCTTGATCATAATCCCGACATTCAATGAAAGGGAGAATATCTCGAAGCTGATCGGCGAAATCGATTCGACCGTTTCGAGAGAAGTCGATATTCTCGTCATCGACGATAACTCCCCCGATGGGACCGGGAAGGTCGTCTCTGAAATATCGCTGCGAAATCCTCGCGTGAAGCTCCTGGAGCGAAAATGCAAGGACGGCTTGGCGCGCGCCTACCTGGAAGGGTTTACCTATGCCTTGAAAAATCACTACCCCGTGATCGTCTGCATGGATGCCGACCTCTCCCACAACCCGGTTTATTTAAATCAATTCTTTGAAAAAATCCAAGAGTTCGATTTCGTCTTGGGCTCGCGATATGTCCCCGGCGGAGGAATTGAAGACTGGGGATGGTTTAGAAGGCTCTTGAGCCGATGGGGAAATCGTTATGCCCGTTGGGTGCTGAACGCCCCGATCTACGATATGACGAGCGGGTACAAATGTCTTCGCGCAGACTTGCTGACGAAGATCGGCTACCAAGACATCAAATCCAACGGCTATGAATTCACCATCGAGCTGGCGTATTTGTTCTATCGAAACGGCTTTTCGATCAAAGAGATTCCGATCGTATTCACCGACCGACGCTACGGCAGCTCGAAGCTTTCAAAATGGATCATCCTCAACGCCTTGACCAAGGTATGGAAGCTGCGCCTGGGGTCTAAAAAAATATGCGCCGTTCGGCCCAATTACAATGCTCTCTAACCCGCCCGACCTGACGCGATTTCAGAAATGGCACTTTTTGTTATGGATCGCCATCGGGCTTTATTATTTCAGGTTCGACAACAACGGTCTGGTCCTCTATCCCCACGCGGCGGATTGTCTGCTTTCCGGAAAACCGCTTCTCCCCTGTGAGCCGCTGTTCACCTATCCTCCCGCCTTTGCATTCTTCATGATCCCCTTCGCCCTGATGCCGACCCTGCTGAAGAACCTGCTCTGGTATCTCTTATCGGTTTCCGTCCTCTACTTCAGCTTTCGGTTGTGCGAATACCTGACCCTCAAGGCCTTCGGCATCAGATTCGACACCAACCGGCTCTACTGGTTTCGGCTTCTGTCGCTGGCGCTCGGTTTAAAATTTATTCTCGCCGTTTTGGAAAACCAGGCCTACGATCATCTCATCCTCTTCTTCATCCTCTTGGCCGTTTATGGGCTCATGGAGGAGAAGGACCTTTGGGCCGCCTCCGGGATCGCCCTCGCCGCGGCGTTGAAGGTCACCCCGCTTCTCTTCTTTCCCTATCTTCTCTTTCGAAAAAAATGGAAAGTCTTCGCCTGTGGGATCATGCTCTATCTCTTCATCTCCTTTCTCCCCGACTTCTTCTTCACCGCCGGAGGAACCGAGGGAACCTATTTTGGAAGATGGGTCCAAGATATTGTTCAACCGGCCATCATGGGACGGCAAGGGCCTTCCGCTTCCGGTTTTTGGCAGGGGGAGAATCCGCTCAATCAATCTCTACGCTCTCTCGTCTTCCGGACCGCGGTGCTGCTCGATCTCGCCTCCCATTTTAAAACCATCCTCTATTTTGTTTATACCTCCGTTCTTCTCTCCCTCTTTCTGTTTATCTTAAAAACGTCTCCGTTAAAAAATGCACCCGTTTTGGACGGATCCGCATTGGTGATCGGGATGGTGATGTTGTCGCCGATGAGCAGCAAATCTCACTTCATCGTCCTCCTCCTCCCCTATATGGTGATCTTGGCCTACCTGATGACGCGACAGAGTCAAAGCCGCCTCCTGGAGGGGCTCCTCCTCTTGAGTTTCATTTTCAATTCCCTCACCTCCAAGGGAATTATCGGGAGGAGACTCTCGACCGCTCTCTTGTTGATGGGCTGCATTACCATCGGCACGCTCCTCATCCTTCTCATCGTCGCTCTCATCGCGATTGAAATGACACGCAGTCCGGAGCGAGACCTGTCGATCCTGCCGGAACGGCTCAATCCGTAAATCGAGAACGGTCGGCGCGGGAGGTTTCTTCGGCTCCGTCAGCCGGATCGAAACGGAGGGATTTGATCGGCTTATCGCCAAGCGTTCGATGAAGTGAGGATCACACCGGGGATGTGCTTCGAGTCGGATCGCCTTTGATTTCTTCCGGCGCATCCCGGCCGTTCTTTTGGGAAATTTTAATCGAGGAGAATGACGTTAAACCGCGTAACACCGTTTGAGATTCGGCTTCGGTGGAACGAATCAAGAATAGAGGTCAACGACGTTTCCCTGGATGGTGACCTGGTGGTTCAGCCACATCACGTAGAGCGCTTCGGCCGTCTTGGAGAGGTTCGGATTGACGAAGGTCGTCACCGTCTGGCCCGACGGAAGCCGGGTGACCTTCACCGAGACGGAAGGATGGGGATCCTTGGGCTCCGAGGTCGCCGGCCGGTGCGCCCCGATCGCCTTCAAGACAGGGTCGCCCGACCCGGATGTCTCCTTCGCCGTAAGAACCGGATCGCGAACCGCGCGAACCGATCCGTTCGGTTGAACGCCCTTCGCCGGCGAGAGCCCTTTCAGCGCGTCGCTCATCCAACCTCCTTCCCTTATTGCGGTTAAAAAACCGCGCCGCATCCGAGCGGCCCCGGTCGCCCCCCCCACGGACACCCTGAGAAAAGTCCGATGCGAGAGGATAAAAAGATCTCGCGTCGGGATTACTTCATTTATGCCGCGGCGATGAAAGATCCGCAATCGGGCCGTGGCTGAATTCATTGTGGCCAAATACCCTAGGGGAAGGGGTGAGAAAGCGATGGCGGTGTTTTTGCTAATTCAACTTGGCTACGGATTTAAGGGGGGATTCGGGGAAAAGACCCTTCGCGGGAGTCGTCGACCCGTCCGGATCGAATGGCCGAACCGGCACCCACGCCCGAGGCCTTAAATTTCCGGGGGCGCGTCTCTCAGCCAGCGAGTCATTTCCCCAAACGGAAGAGGGTGGCTAATGTGGTACCCCTGAACCACATCACACCCGAACGCCTCCAGAAGATTTTTCGTAAATTCATCCTCCACCCCTTCTGCAACGACTTCAAGTCCCAAGCTGTGGCCCATATTGATCATGGAGTGCACGATGACGATGTCCCCTTTATTCTCGAGATCCACGATGAACGATTTGTCGATTTTGATCTTTTGCACCGGCAGTTTTTTAAGATAACTCAAAGAGGAGTATCCCATGCCGAAATCGTCAATGACGAGGGGGATGCCCATTGCATGAAGGCGCGTCAACACCTCCATCGAAAGAGAGGGGTCGCCCATCATCATCTTTTCCGTGATTTCGAATTCCAGAAGGGCCGGCTGCACGCATCCGGTCCGGATCAACGCCGCGACCTGATCGGGAAGCCGCTTTTCCAGCAGGTTCCTCGCAGAGAGGTTCACGGAGACCGGGACGTTCAACCCCGCCTTCTTCCACTCGTCGTATTGACGGCAAACGGTTTTGAGAACCCACTGCGTGAACGGCTTGATCAATCCGGTTTGCTCCGCCAGGGAGATGAATCGGTCCGGCGAGATCCAGCCGAGTTGCGGATCGAGCCAGCGGGAGAGCGCCTCCACGCCGATCACCCGGTTTGTTTTCAGGCTCCACTGTGGCTGGTAATAGACTTCCAGTTCCCCCTGCTCGATGGCACGGCTCAGTTTTCCCATCAGCATCCGTCGGCAAGAGTTGCTCTGCTCATGTTTGGGAAGATAGATTCGATAACCTCCCCCGGCCTGTTTGGCCGCATACATCGCTTTGTCCGCCCGCTGGAAGAGAAGATCCCCCTCCTCCCCATGGTCGGGGTAAAGAGCGATGCCGATGCTCGCCCCCACCTCCACCGTCGCATCGTTCAACGCGAAAGGAGTCTCCAAAACCTTCAGAATCTTCCGGGTGATCAAACTGGCGCCTTCGAGATGGGTGTTCGGCAACATGACCGCGAACTCATCCCCTCCCACCCGCGCAACCGTGTCGGACTCCCGCAGACATTTTCGCAGGCGCAGTCCGATTTGCCGCAGCAGCAGATCGCCGTAATGATGACCGAAAGTGTCATTGACCTCCTTAAATCGGTCCAAGTCCAACAGCAGCAGGGCCAGCGGTCTTCTTTCACGATGGCCGATCAAGATGGCCTGCTGCAGACGATCGTAAAAGAGGGTTCGGTTCGGAAGGTCGGTGAGGACATCGTGATAAGCGAGATGGTGGATCCGCTCTTCCACCCGTTTGCGCTCCCGTCGCACCGCCATTTCGTGCAACTCTTTTTTTACGACCGGAACCAATCGGTTCAGGCTGCCTTTCATGATGTAGTCCTGCGCGCCGGCCTTCATCGCCCGGACGGCCGCCTCCTCGCCGATCGTCCCCGAGACGAAGATAAACGGCACGTCGAGATTCCGCTCTTTGAGGCAGACCAACGCATCGGCCCCCGAGAAACGGGGCATCGTATAGTCGGAAAAAACGACGTCCCAGGTCTGTTTGTTGAGCGCTAGGATCATCCCTTCGGAGGTCTCGACCCGCTCGAAAACAGGCTCGAACCCGCCGCGCCGCAACTCTCCCAAAAGCAGTTCCGCGTCCTCTTTCGAATCTTCAACAATCAAGACACGCAGCGGGATACTCATTCAAGCTCCTTTTCTCCTTATCGAGGCCGGGAAGATCCCCATTCAGAAGCCGACACCTCACCCGTCGGTCGGCGCTTTGTCGGTTGGAATATTCCATGGCGCCGTAATAGACATTTATGCCGGACGCATCCAGAATCGGCAATCGGGTGGTCTCTGAGAGCGATGAAACGAAATACCTTAGACGGGAGAGGCGTCGCCTCCGAAGGGGGTTCTGGGTAATGTCATTTTGCTAGTGTATTCATGGAGCGTCTTCGATGAGAGGACTAATCTTCGGGGGTCACCAGGCCCATTCGGATGGCGCAACGGACCAACCCGGCGATGTCGTAAATACCGAGCCGCTTCATGATCTGCGCCCGATGCGTCTCCACGGTCTTGACGCTCAGATCCAGTCGATGGGCGATCTCTTTGGTGCTGTATCCCTCCGCAATGAGCTGCAGGATTTCGCGTTGGCGGAGCGTCAGCGGGTCGGTCGATTTTTGCCCCAAGCTGACCCGATGGACATAATCGCCGATGACCTGCTTCGAGACCGGCGGGCTGAGATAGGTTTCACCGCGCATCACCGTGCGGACCGCATCTTCGAGCTCCTGGGTGGCCGAATCCTTCAACAGATACCCGGCGGCGCCAGCGCGCAGCCCCTGCAAGACATGCTCTTCGCTGGAATACATCGAGAGAATGACGACCTGGGTCTCCGGAAACTCCCGCTTCACATGCACGGTCGCTTCCAAACCGTTCAGCCCCTTCATCGCAATGTCCATCAACACCAGATCGGGATGATGCGTTTTGATCAGGGCGAGCGCCTCGCGGCCGTCGTGCGCCTCCCCGACCACCTGCACCCCTTCCATCCCCTCCAGGAGCAGCCGCATCCCGGCACAAACCAGTTTATGATCATCGACCAGCAACACCCGAATCGGATTCATTCTCTCCTCCGTTTTGATCGTTTTCTTGGAGTGGCGCCGATGGGAAAGATGGCATGGACCTGCGCGCCCCGGCCGGGAGAGGAGCTTAATTCCAACCGCCCTCCGGCCAATTCGGCCCGCTCCTGCATTCCGACCAACCCGAGACTGACCCCTTGGACGGCGTGGTGGCGGGCCGCTTCTACGTTGAAGCCTCGACCGTCGTCCTCAATGAGCAAATGCAGGACCGCTTTCTCCCGGCGCAATTCAATCGAGACCCGACGCGCCTGCGCGTGGCGGATCACGTTCGTCAACGCTTCTTGCGCCACCCGGAAGCAAGCGATCTCGATCTCCGGATCGAGGCGGTCCGGAAGCGGATCGGCCGAGAAATGCGGAGCGAGCTTCGCGGCATGCGCTTGTTGGTCCAAGTGCCAGCGCAGCGTCGCAACCAACCCCAGCTCGTCGAGCTGCGGCGGGTGAAGATCGCGCGAGAGCTTCCGGACTTGCGAGAGGGCCCGATCGACCATCCGGATGCATTCCTCTATTTTCGACGGTCGATCCCCGGACCGGTGCTCCGCATGCAGCTGGATTTTTATCGCCGTGAGCGACTGGCCGATTTCATCGTGCAGCTCGCGGGCGATTCGGCGCCGTTCCCCCTCCTGCGCGTCGAGCAGCCGGCTGGAGAGGCTTTGCAATCGTCTGGCGTAACCGGCCAGCGCCTCTTCCGCCTTTTTCCGCTCGGTGATATCCGACACGACCCCGTCGGCAAACCGAATACCGTCTTTCCGGTAGGTCATCACCGCCCGGTCGTGGACCCAGATCCATTCCCCGTTTTTCCTTTGGATGCGATATTCGACGTCGAATTTTTTATTTTTAGAGAAGAGCGAATCGAAGGCTTGCGTGACGCGCCCCCGATCGGCCGGATGGACCCGGCCGAAAGTGAGGTTAAAGCTCTCGGAGCAAATTTCTTTGGCGGTATAGCCGATGATCTTCTCGATATTCTGGCTGATGAAAATCGGCTGTCCGTCTTGTCTCACCCGCCAGGCAGCGTCCGGAATGTTTACGAGAAGGGAGCGATACCGCTCCTCGCTTTCGCGGAGGGTCTCCTCGGCCTGTTTGACGCTGGTAATGTCTTGAGCGACGCCGACGATGGAGAGGGGACGGCCTGTCGGGTCGACCTTGACCATTCCGCTCGCATGGTGAATCCGCATCTTCCCGTCCATTCCGATGAGGCGGTAGGTCAGATCGAACGGATGGTGGTCTCGAAGCGCCTTCTCGACCATTTGCTCGACCTCTTCGCGGTCGCGCGGATCGATGAGATGAAGCAGGGCTTGATAACTGGGGGTAAATCGCTCCGGCTCGACACCGCAAATCCGGTAATGCTCCTCCGACCAGGTTACGGTGTCGGAGAGCAGGTCCCAGCTCCAGCTTCCGAGACGCGCGAGCCGCTGCGCCTGGGACAGCTGCCGCTCCCGCCGCTCCAGCTTTTCCTGCGACTCTTTGAGGAGGCCGATGTCGTGGACCGAGGCCAAGTAGCCGACCGGCCTTCCTTGGGGGTCGATCAGGGGAGAGACAAGAAGGGAGACGGGAAAGCGTTCCCCGTTGCGGCGTCGGAAGATCAGCTCTACCGGGCCCGGTTTGATGCGGCCGTGCGTGTGCTGCTCGAAGATCTTTTGAATTTGATCGATCTGCTCCGGCGGCCAAAAAATGAAAGGAGGCGTCCCTCCGACCAACTCCTCGGCGCTCCAGCCGACCATCTTACAGAAAGCGGCATTGACGTAGGATTGGCGGCCGGCCGTGTCGACGGACATCACCCCGGCGGGCATCGCCTCCTCGATCGCTTCTCGAAAGGCATGCTCGGCGCGGAGCGCTTCTTCGGCCCGCTTTCGCTCGGTCATATCGTTCCCGAATGAAATGGTGGCGACGACTTTCCCATGGACCTTGATCTGATTGTTCTGCCACATGATGTGGCGCTCTTCGCCGCTTTTGGTCAGGATCGGATTCTCGAAGGTCTTCGGTATCCCGCCGGCGAGAAGCCGGTTAAACTCCTCCCAGACGTGCGGATATCGCTCTTTGGGCACCAGGACTTCGAACCAGTTCTTCCCTTTCAACTCCGAGAAGGTATAGCCGGTCATGTTTTCGGCCGCCTCGTTGAAAATATCGATCTTCCCCTCGGCGTCGAGACTCAGGATCATCACATTGGCCGTCTGAATCAGGTTCTCTGAAAACTCCTTGGCCATCCTGAGCGCCTCCTCCGCCCGCTTGCGTTCGGAAATGTCTTGCAACAGTCCCACCCAGTAATCGACCGAGCCGTCCGGACGGCGCACGCATTTTACTGAAATCGTCGTGTCAATGACCCGGCTGTCTTTTCGAATCCATCGCTTGTCGATGGTATAGCCTTCGATTTCTCCCGCCATGACGCGATTGAAGAGAGCGACATCGGCGGCGAGATCGTCCGGATGGGTTAGCTCCGCCCAAGTCCGTTTCACCAACTCGTTCCGATCATATCCTAAGATTTCGCAGATCTTGTCGTTGACTTCCAAAATCCCTTTGGTCGGAGAGGTGATCGCCATGCCGATCAACCCGAGCTCGAAATAGCGACGGAAGCGCTCCTGGCTGATCCGCAGTTCCCTCTCGGACTGTTTTTGCTTCGTAATGTCAAAAGAAACCCCGATGATCCCGATCCATTCTCCCTTTTCATCCCGGATCGGCGTGTCGACGACCATCGCCGTGAATACGGTTCCGTCTCGGCGGAGGGCAAGAGACTCTCCGGACCATCCCCCTCCCTGCGCGAGCGGCTTCATCATCTCACCCGCTTGATCATTAGAAAGACTGGAAGGGGAGACTTCCGTCCTGTTCCGCCCCAACACCTCTTCGGCGGTCCAGCCGTACAACGTTTCTGCGAATCGATTCCAGTAGAGAATCGTTCCTTGCGGATCGGTCGCAACGACGGCCTGTTCGACGACGTCGAGCAGGTGGGCCTGAAACCGGATCTTCTCCTCCGCCCGCTTGCGCTCGGTGATGTCCTCGGCAATTCCGGTGACGCGGTAGACCCGGCTCGACGAATCTTTAATCGGGAAGGCCCGGTCTCGGACCCAACGGATCGATCCGTCCGGTCGGATGATCCGGTACTCTTCATCGTAGCGGCCCGATACCTGATCGGCCTTGGCCGATTTCAGGACCCGCTCCCGATCGTTCGGATGAATCGCGTCGGTCCATGCGGCGGGCTGTTCGTACACGCTCTCGCAGCTTCGGCCCCAGATCTTCTCATACCCGGGACTGACATAAAGGATTTCGTCCTTGTCGGGGTTGGTCATCCAGAAAACTTCGGAGATATTTTCGGCCATCTGCCGGAAGCGCTCTTCATTTTGTCGATACTGATCCTCGATCCTTTTGCGCTCCGTCATGTCCTTGATCTGGACGACGAAACAGAGCGGCTCCCCTTCCCCGCCGCGGACGACCGCCGCGCTCACGTCGGCCCAGACGACACGGCCGTCCCGATGGAGAAACCGCTTTTCGATGTTGAACGTGTCGCTCTTCCCCGTCCGCAGTCGGCGGAAGCCGGTCCGGAGGGCTTCCAGATCCTCCGGATGCGTGAAGGAGGCGAGCGTCGTCCCAAGGAGCGCTTGCTCGGCGTATCCGAGCATCCGGCAAAAAGCGCCGTTGACCTTGAAGCACCGGCCCTCCGGACCGACCAACGCCATCCCGATCGGCGCCTGATCGAAAACCTCACGAAAAGGGACTTCGCTAATACCCCTCTTCATCTCTTCACCCAATCTCCTCTCCTTTCCCGCCTTCGCTCGCAGGCCGGCGCGCGCCTCGCGAAAATAAAAAAACTCAGAGATCCATATCATCTCTGAGTTTCAAAGGCAGCGCGGCTCAACCTGCCTGTCCAAAACGTGCACCATCTCCGCCCCCTGACGACCCGCCTCGGCCGAGGTCAGCCGAAGGGAGTTGTCTAGGCCATTATTACAATTTTAAAAAGTGTGTCAATCCGAAATAATACGCAGCATGCCGATAGTCCCAACTGATGAGGATGAGCTTGTCGAACGGTGTGTATGTCCGCTCTTCGGGTCGGTTCTCGGCCGATGGTCCATGCCCCGCCGGCGCCGTCTAATCGACATGCGCATCGACCGCGGAATGGCTCTGTTGATCGACCATCAACGTCACGGCCGTTCCTTTTTTTACGTGGCTCATTTTGCCGGCGACGGCCTCTTTCATCTTGTAGGATTGGGCGGTCCCATTTTTAAGTTTGAGCGTGAAGAGCGTCTTGTCCGAATCCATTCCGACCGATTCACCATGCACCAACATCAATTGATGTTTCTCGCCCACATGGACGATGTCTACAATCCGGTTCTCATCGTCAAATTCGATGAGAACGTCATCGCCCGGCTTCAGACCGTCCACTCCTTTTTTATCCGCGTCTTTAATAAAATGACGGGTTATTCCTCCCTCTATTTCTAAGAAGACCTCCTCTTCAGTGTTCTTCCTGACCGTGCCGATGACATTATGTAGAATAGGGGGAACCGCCACTTCGCAAATCTCCTTTTGAATGCAATGTCAGAGTGGATAAGACCGGCCTCGACGCCGGCCCTCCTTTTCCAATCTTCACGCGATTTATATTTCGCCGGACCTTGATAATCGATCTTTTTGGTTTCCAAAAGGCCTCTCGGCTCTTCGGCCTTGAATGACGCTGACCAGAAGGGCGTGAATGAACCACCCTCCCATCATGTTGATGTTGATCCATCCAAACAGCCAAAAAAAGGTCAGAATCAGAGCAATCGTCCACAACATGGGTTTCCTTTCGGGCGGCTTGGGCCCGCGAGCGCCCGGCGCATTCGCCGGCAATCATGCGCCGTTTCGTTTTTATAAAGCAGGATCTATCGATGTGATCGGAAGCCGCTCCCCACAGGGAAGAAACACCTGAACTCCCGGACAGGGACCGCTCAGATGTTCCGACATTTCTCGACGGGGGAGGGTCTTCTTACCGGGAGAGAGTCGGCCTCTCTGTTTTTGGGCTTTTCGGAAATAACCCGACTTTCAGTGAAACCCATCGGAGAAAAACAAAGCCGAGAACCCAAACCGGCCATAATACGATGAGCACAACCAAGATATATTGGAAGAAGTCTTTTGCCGTCATGATCATTAAGCAACCCTAGATTATCTGTTCTTCTTTGAGGCTCCCGTCCTCGCAAGCGGGGCTGCGACGAGCGGGAAAAACTGGAACGCCTCATCGCTTCGCTCTGCCGTATTCAGGCCAGGACACCACTTTCCCTGGCCACATTATGACCCTAAAACAGTCTGAGGTCTGGTCAATATTGCTCAGTTTTAAAATGGGCGGGAAGACCGATTTACGCTGAAGATCCGATAATCGCCGCGTCCGCGGCCGCCCGCCACAGGTTGAAGGCG
>SCUR01000243.1 GCA_004297235.1 Candidatus Manganitrophaceae bacterium
CCATTTCTCAGGCGGAAGGCCGTCGCGGTCGGCAAGGGGCGCTGGAAGGACAGATCCGAATAATCCTCATGAACGGGAACGCCTCGGTTCGCGCCGCTCCCGGTTACGATCCGGGCCAATTTCAACAGCTGAGAGCTTGGTTTTAAGCCGGCCCGTTCGACGGCGGCCACGTTGATGGCAAAACGGACCCGGTTTTGTTCGACCATCAATTGAACCATTCCCCCCTGCTCTGCAAATCGATCCGCGTCGCTCACGGTCAAGATGGGAGCCCGGCCGATCCGCTTTGCGATACGAATCGCGTTCTCTCCCTCGGAAGCGCCGATATAGAGGATTTGGCTCTCGATCGTATCCTCCATTTTGGAATAACGTTTGACGACAATTCTTCTGTCGCGAACGGTTTTTCCCGCCACCGCTTCATCGATGAGGCCGTCGAAAGGATCCTGTCCCAGGATTCCGATGACGAACGGACGGTCATCGGGAAGCGCCTCCGGCGGCCACTCCACGAATTTGGCGAAATTATAGAGAAACGCCGCTTTAACCTGATACTCGCTCGCCGAGCCCGGCTGGGCTTGAGCCGGCGGAAGCGCCGCTTCGGCGCAGAGCAGCAGCGTAATGAGGAAAATAAAAATTCTTGGAATGAGCGACGGTTGCTTTATTTCCATTGAACGGTGACCTTTGCGTAGACGCCGCGCTCGACCTCCGTGCCCCCGCTGAATTCCGGGTGATGATTGTCGAGCAGGTTTTGTCCGACCAAAGCGACCTCCGTCTCCCGGGTCGGATGCCACCCCACCCGCAGATCGAGGTTGTAATAGCGCCTAATCGACTGGGCCGGGGCCGGCAGGCGATCGACGTAGCGGAAGAACCCATCGAGCTCCAGGTGTCCCGGCAGATCGAGGAGCGAGCTCAGCCCCGCTTGATGATGGGGGCTCGATCCTTCGATTCCCTCTTCATTGCTCGTCGGGGTGGGGAACCCGGCCTGAGCGGTCAGGTGGATCTGCAGGAGCGAATAAGTGAGATTGAGTCTCCACCACTCCGTCGCCTGCCAATCGCTCATCAGCTCCACGCCGTAGGTGGCGCCGTCCATCCGGTTGGTAAAGAAAAAGGGAATGATGACCCGGTCCGGGCCGGGAGGGGCCGGCTCGGTGAACGACGTCGTTCCCATCTCCAGAGTCGAAAGATTCGAGTACTTGTTATAGAACGTGGTTGCCGTGAAGGAAAGCCGGTGCGCCGGCTGGGCTTGATAGCCCAGCTCGTAAGCCACGACCTCTTCCGATTCAAAAGAGTCGTTTCCGACGATGCGGCCGAAGGTGGGCGGGGCGGCCGTCAGCACGCCGGAGAGCTCCAGGTCGTGTTCCAGCCGGGTCGGGGTCCGCACGGCCCGCGTGACGGCGCTCCACACCGCCTGGTTGGGAGCGGCTTTCCAGAGAATCCGGCCGCTCGGCTGCAGCTCAAACCCGCTGTAGTCATTGTGCTCGAACTTCGACCCCAGCGTCACGACGATCCGCTCTTCACTCAAAAAGGCCATCTTATATTGCAAAAAGGCGCTATAGAGATTGTCCGTCCGCTGCGCGGGATTAAACGCCACCGTTTCGACCCCGCGCGTATCGTCCCGGGTCAGACGGTAGCCGAGCCCCCAGATCAACTCTTGGCGGACAAGGAGGCGAAGGCGATTCTGGAAATCGAGGTCGATGGTATCGCGATCCTCGTGAAAATTCGCCTCGTCCCGGGTGGTCCGGTCGTAATAGAACTTCAGCGTCCAATCCGATCGATCGCTCTGGGTATGGTTCCAATAGGCTAAAAGATTCCCGCCGGAGAGATCGGCGTCTCTCTCGACCGTCTGAGAGAAGGGAGGGGAGTATAGGCCGAATGTGGTCCGCTGGCCCGCC
>SCUR01000244.1 GCA_004297235.1 Candidatus Manganitrophaceae bacterium
CCCCAAAGCAGGCCGGGGACCTCCCCGTAGGCCCAGCTCAAGCAATAAGCCAAGACCAACGCCAGATCCGGCTTGACCCCGCCGATCTCGATTTTTTCCAAGAGAAGGGTCTGAACCGGAATCAAAAACAAGAAAACAGCGATCCGCAGGAACCACTTCATCGGACCGTTCCCGTTCCGAGTTTCTCGTGGGCCTCTCCGGTGGAGGTGATCACCAAGACCTCCTCCAGCTTCGAGAAATCAATTTGCGGGGTCACCTTGACCTGAAGGAAGAGTTCATGCTCTTTCTTCTCCACTTTTTCGATCTCTCCGACCTTGAGGCCCTTCGCGAAACTTCCTTCAAGACCGGAGGTCACGAGAATATCTCCGACGACCACTTCCGAGAAATGGGGAAGATATTTCAGACGAATCGCGCCGTCCTCCATCCCTTGAACGATCCCTTCATCCCGGGTTCGCTGCACGATCGCGGCGACGGCGCTGCTCCGATCGGTCATGAGCAGAATCTGGGCGTGATGCGGGCCGGTCTTGATGACCTTTCCGACCACCCCCGCGGGGGTAATCACCCCCATATCGACCTTGACTCCGTCGGTTTCCCCTTTATTAATGATGATCGTTCGAAACCAGTGGGTCGGCTCCCGGCCGATCACGCTGGCCGCCACCAAGCCGAACGGAGCACTTTGCTTGTACTCAAGGATCGTCTGGAGCCGCTCTCCAAGCGCCCCTTCTTCTTTGAGGAGATTATTCTCCCCCCGGAGGCGCTCCACCTCGGCACGAAGCTGCTCGTTTTCTTGGCGGACGTGGATGAGATTGATATAGCCGTACCAAACCCTGCCGATGCCGTTCAGAACCGCATAGGTGCCTTGCTGAACGTAATAAACCGCTCCTCCGATCGGCACTTCCAACCACCGAAGCGGCTTCTTTTGAAGTTCCGGGGAAATCAGCACCACCGCTAAGGCCAGAATAAAGGAGAGGATGAGAAAACGCCGATAGAGATTCCTCCGGCGGAGCATGCGTTGTAGCTGTGCGATTGAAAAACCCTCCTTAAGATCCGATCCCTTTTCTGAAATCTTCGGCGTGAAGCGCTCTACTGAGAGGCGATTGAAATCCGTCGGAGCAGACTCAGCTGATCGAGCGCCTTTCCCGTCCCCAGCGCCACCGTATTCAAAGGGTTATCGACTGTGATGATCGGAAGGTTCGTTTCCTCGCGAAGACGAATGTCCATTCCGCGCAAGAGCGATCCGCCCCCGGTTAAGACAATGCCCCGGTCGATGATATCCCCCGCCAGCTCCGGGGGGGTGTTCTCCAACGCCACCTTGATCGCATTAACGATGGCGGAGATCGGCTCGGCCAGCGCCTCCCGGATCTCTCCGTCGTCGATCACCAATGTCTTCGGAATGCCGGAGATCAGATCCCGTCCCTTGATCATGTAGGTCTTCTTCTCTTCCAAGGGATACGCGGAGCCGATTTCGAACTTGATCTGCTCCGCCATATGATCTCCGATGAGGAGATTGTATTTTCGCTTGATGTAGTTGACGATCGCGTCGTCCATTTTGTCTCCGGCCACCTTGACCGATTCCGAGTAGACGATGCCGGCGAGCGAGATCACCGCGATGTCGGTCGTTCCGCCGCCGATGTCGACCACCATATTGCCCGAAGGCTCGGCGATGGGGAGCCCCGCGCCGATCGCCGCGGCGATCGGCTGCTCGATCAGATAAACCTCGCGCGCGCCGGCCAACTCCGCGGAGTCCCGAACCGCCCGCTGCTCCACCTGCGTCACACGGGAAGGAACCCCGATGATCACCCGGGGACGAACAAAGGTGTTCCGGTTATGGGCCTTCTTGATGAAGTGATTCAGCATCTTCTCGGCAATCTCGAAATCGGCGATCACGCCGTCTTTCATCGGCCGGATGGCGACGATGTTTCCGGGGGTGCGCCCCAACATCTTCTTCGCTTCCGCGCCGATCGCGACGACCTTTCCCGATTTGCGCTCAATCGCCACCACCGAAGGCTCGTTGATGACGATCCCCTTACCTCTCACGTAGACCAGCGTGTTCGCTGTTCCCAGATCAATGGCCAAGTCGTTCGAAAACCACCCCAAGATGCTGCTTGTCAGTCCCATTCTCCCCTCATCATTTTTCTAAAGATTCAAACACAGCGTGATCCAACACCTGCGTCTTCGCCAATTCGTCCCCCACGCGCAACCCTTTCGGACTGCCGATCATTAAAAGCATTTCAAAACCGACGATCATCAATGAGAACAACCAACCGACATAAGGAATGTGAAATATCAAATAAGCAATCGCCAGCGGAAAATTGCGGAGGATCGATTCCTTGAAGGAGGCCTTTTTTCGAGTTGTAGGCGTGATAATCTGAAGGCCGATCAGCTGCTTTCCGATGCTTCTCCCTTCGGCAAAACCATCGGCGATCAAAAGGTAGGTCAACCCTGCCAAAAAGGTGATCTGAAGCGGTACTTCATAAATCGCGGCGACAACCAAAAAATCGAGGAACTTTGCGATAAACCGATGGAGGATGCTCGCTTTGGGATAAACCCAAGAACCGACGACCTCCTCATCTTGCTCCGTCAACACAAGGACCTTTCGTCCAGTCATAAATAGATGCCATTATACATCAAAAATTAAAAAATGTTTCAAGAAATTTGTCGTCGCTTACAGCAGAGGGGTTGCTTTTTCCGCGGTCCGGTGTTATCCTAGCCTCCGTTTCGAGGAGGAAA
Organism: Candidatus Manganitrophaceae bacterium; assembly: GCA_004297235.1. Lineage (GTDB taxonomy): Bacteria > Nitrospirota > Nitrospiria > SBBL01 > Manganitrophaceae > Manganitrophus. The sequence continues at coordinate 2,731 of SCUR01000244.1, forward strand.
CCTTGCTCAAAGTCATTCGAAAAGGCGCCATCGAAAATCCCTGGTTCTTCCGGATCATCATGGGAGCGATTGCATTGGCCTTCACCATCACGATGGGATGGTGGGGCTTCGACGGCTCCCACGACAACGCCGTCGCCAAGGTCGATCGCGCTTCGATCTCTATCGAGGAGTATCAACGCGCCTACCAAAACGCGTCCAACTTCTACCGGCAGATCTTTCAGGATAAGTACGACGAGAAAGAGCTCCGGAAGCGAGTGATCGATGAGCTGGTTGATCGGAAACTTTGGCTGCAAGAAGCCCGGCAAATGAAGCTGTCGGTCAGCGATGAGGAGCTAAAGCGGTCGATCACCCAACTTCCCGGATTTCAAAAGGACGGCAAATTCGATCCGGAACTTTACCGTCGCATCCTCGCCCTAGAGCATTATACCCCCGAAGGCTTCGAACGGCAACATCGGGAGGAGCTCCTGGTCGATAAGGTGAAAGCGCTCGTGAAAGAGTCGGTCGCCCTGACCCCGTCCGAGGAAGAAGAGGCAAAGAAGAGCAACCCCGCCAACCCCGATCCGGACAGAGCGGTCTCCGACCTGCTCTTTCAAAAAAAGCAGAGGGCGCTGAATGCCTACACCCTCGCACTCCGACAGAAAGCCTCCGTCAACGTGAAGGAAGAACTCCTCTAATCGGTTTCGGACAAACCAAAAACGAAGAGAAGCCCCCCTCTCTCTCTTTCCTTTCCCCGGAGCGATCGCAAGACTATAAATGAAGTCTTTCGATCAACGCCTTATATTCATCGGGGATCTCAAGGAGATGTACCCCCATTCCATATTTCTGGATCACACGGTTGAAGGCAGGAGGAATCCGCTTCGCCCACATGACAATGCCGCGACAGTGGACGATTTTCCCGTCAGGGAGGGTCAATTCGAGTTGAAGCTTGGTGTTGGGTATGAAGACAAAATTGGTTTTCAGGAAAATTCCGGTTGAAGAGAGATCGTGCGTAAATGCCGTTCTGTCCGGCTTTTGATCTCCGAATCGAACGGACAGGCGCTTCAGGAAACGTTTCTTCCCTCTTTTTTCCATGCGTCAGCTTAGGATTTGTTTTTTGGACTGCCATTCCTTCGAACGGTCCAACTCCTCACGAATCAAACCCAATCCTGCGATACAGACCTCAAAATTCTCGGAGAGCTTGCGGTAAAGCAGGGTCCATTCCTTAAATCGACCATAGTTGAACTCGGCGGCTCGCCGATAGGACCGCTTTCCCACCCGAACATAATCGATCAGGAAATCAGGATGGGGGATGCGCTTCTCCGACTTCAGCCGCTTCAAATATTCAGGAAAGAGACCGGTCATGAAGAGGGTATAGTCGCCGATGTGCCGATTCACCTCCCATTCGCGCTCGATGGTCTGGGCCCGAAGCAGAATGTCTCCTTCCATCAACATCTCGGCGACGGTGTCGACCCGATTCCCCTGGCTGCTCCGAATGGCATAAAGACAATCGGTTCTCGTGAAATAAAGTAAAAGGTTCGAGATATATTCGGTAACGAGCGGATCGGACCAATTTAATGTTTGATTGAAACTCTTTTCAGTGAGGATGAAAAAGTGCAGACGCAGTGGATGATTGTCAGGAATGCCGCTTTCCAACATCAGGAACCCCCGAAATGCGAAAGCCTTAAACGATCATTCGTTTCAACCGAGCTTCTTTTCGATTAAAGAGAAGGGATTCACGCGGGCCCCGTTAAGCCGCACCCCCCAATGAAGATGAGGACCGGTCGCCCGGCCCGATTGTCCCACCGCCCCGATCGTTTGCCCTTTTTTGACCGTCTCTCCTTCTGTCACGTTGACTTCGGAGAGATGAAAATACATGCTGAACAGACCGAGGCCATGATCAATGACGATCGATCGGCCGTTAAAATAAAAATCGCCGACCATAATTATTTTGCCGGCATTCGACGCCAGGACCGGAGCGCCCAACGGCGCGCCGATATCCTCTCCGGTGTGCGGGTTTCTCGGCTGGCCATTCATGATGCGCCGAAATCCGAATTTCCCCATCGGCTTCCCTTCGGTTGGCACGATAAAATCCTCTTGCCATAATCTCCGATCGTCGCTCTTATTGAAGATGACCTTAAACTGCTCCTGCTCTTTCTCGACCCTCGCCAGCGTGGGAGGATCGAGATCGACCATCGCCTTGGGAAGCTTCAACGTTTCAGTACCGAACGAGGCCGACACAATTTGAATCGGATACGCCCGATGACCGCTCGATTCTTTCTTTTTCCATGTGACCGACAGCGGCTGAGAGCCGGTCGGTTGGGCCAAGTCGATCCCGATCATCGCGGCGAACTCCTCCGCATTTTTTTTGAAGAACGGAATCGGCTGGTTTAAGAAAGTCCCTACTACGGACTCCACATCCGGTTCGAGTGAAAGGGTGATGAGAACGATCTCTCCCTGCTTCACTTGAACGGGAGCGGCCGTGTCCTGCGCCCGGAGCGGTGTCGGCAATAAAAAAAGGAGGAGGGAGAGAAGGGTGGCTGTCCCGATCGGACTATTTAGAGGGCGTTGCAGCGGCAATGAGTTCCTTTACACGTTGGTTGGCGGAGCAGAAAGGGTCCATGCAGAGGATCGTCTCTTCCCAATACCCGTTCAATTTGAGGTAAGTCCAGTCGACTGTGTAGGAGCGGTTCTTTTCTTTGGCAAATCGGATGAAATCGCCCCGGACCTTCGCACGCGTCGTCTGAGGCGGGGTCTGAATCGCCCTTTGAATATCTTCTTCGGTTGCGATTCGCTCCACCATATCCTGGCGACACAAAAGAGAGTAGAGGCCGCGGTTTTGATTGACGTCGTGATATTGCAGATCCATCATCGCCACGCGGGCATCGTCCCAGCCGCATCCCTTCCGATCCATATAAGAGCTGATCAATTCTTTCTTGATCACCCAGTCCAATTCGCGGGAGAGACGGTTGGGATCTTCTTCGAGCTCATTGAGGACATACTCCCAACGTTCCAGGATGTCGTAGCTGACCTCGTCTTCATCTTCCGATGCGACATACTCTTTGGCCTTCTCGAGATAAATCCGCTGAATCTCGATGGCGGTCATTTCTTTTCCGCCCTCCAGACGAACCCGCTTCTTCATCGTGAGATCGCGTGAGATCTCCCGCATCGCCTTCACCGGATCTTCCAGCTCCAATCCCACGACGTTGAAGCCCTCTTCAATCATCGAGAGAACCAGCGCCGTCGTTCCGACTTTTAAATAGGTGGCATACTCCGACATGTTGGAGTCGCCGACGATGATGTGAAGCCGGCGATACTTCTCCGCATCCGCGTGCGGCTCATCGCGGGTATTGATGATGCTTCTTGAAGAGGTGGTGGAGGAAGAGGTCTTCTCGTGGATATGTTGGGCGCGCTGAGAGATAAAGTAATGGCTCTTTCCAGACACCTTGAGCACCTTCCCCGAGCCGCTATAAATCTGCCGGGTCACGAAGAAGGGGATGAGCTGCTCGGTGACCTTCCAGAAATCAAGATCGCGGCGCATGAGATAATTCTCATGGCAGCCGTAGGTATTCCCCATCGAGTCGGTGTTGTTCTTAAAAATATAAATCTCTCCGGAGAGGCCTTCTTCCTTCAGGCGCTTCTCCGCGATGGGGAGACACGATTCCAAAAGGCGCTCCCCCGCCTTGTCATGGACGACCAAGTCGAAGACATTGTCGCATTCGGGGGTGGAGTACTCAGGATGGCAGCCTGTATCTTGATAGAACCGGGCGCCGTTCACCAAAAAGGCATTGGAGGGCCAGCTGTTTGGAATTAATCCTTCAAAGATATAGCCTAAAATCTTCTCCATAGGAAGATAGACCTTCCCATTGGGCGAGAAGATCAATCCATACTCGTTTTCAAGACCGAAAATACGATTCTTCATCAATCCAACAATCATTCACGCAAGTATTCCGTTAATTCCTGAACCCCGATTCGTCGAAAGGTCCGACCCGTACGACCGCGATCCAAAACAGCCACCTCCAAACTTTGAGGACTCGATGTTTGGTTGTACCCTGCCTCGAATGCATCGGTGGCGAGCTTCAACGCCTCTTTCAGAGTAGAAGAGCGGTAGCGATTCTTTAAATGAGTGATCAGCGCTTCCGATTTCCCTCCAATCGCAGTAAACCCCTTCTCGTCGAAGATGCTCCCATCAAATGAAATCCGGTACATTTCATTCTCTTCCGTCCGCTGGCCGACCTCGACGACCAAGATTTCCACCTCCAGCGGCTTTAACTCTTGGCTGAAGATCGTACCGAGCGATTGAGAGTAGGCATTCGCGAGCGACTTGGCGGTGACGTCCTCCCGGCTGTAGAGATATCCCTTCATGTCGGCATGGCGGATGCCGGCCTTTCTCAAATTTTCAAATTCACTGTATTTCCCCGCCCCGGC
>SCUR01000245.1 GCA_004297235.1 Candidatus Manganitrophaceae bacterium
CGCTTCCATCTCATCTCCTTTTTTGCTGAGTACTTTTCCCCGAGACGCGACAGCCTGCGCGGCGACCGTGTGGGCAGCCTCTTTGATGTTTCTGGAAATCAGGAGCAGCTTGATCGCGGTCGGCTGCGCGAGGGTCGCCTGGCGGCGCGCCTCTTTCGAAGCGCTTTGGGTGGTCGCTTTATGAATTTTCATCGGAAGGCGAGCCGCCGGCGGGGCCGGTGCCGCTTGAGCGGGAGGGGCCGGAGGAGGTCCCTCCGTCGATGCGGCGCTTCCTGTCTCGACAGGAGCGGAAGGGGGAGCCGACGTTTCCGCAGCGGGCGGGGTCGCGTTTTCAACCGTCGAATTGGCTTTCAGCTCGGACGCTTCCCGCTGATAGAAATAGAGCGTCCCTCCGATCAGCAGGATCATCACCGACACCTCCACCGGCCGGCGCCACCCTGAAAGTGTTTCCTTTATCGGGGAGAGGGGCGGCCGCTCCTTCGGAGGAGGAATCGTCTCCGCCACCGGGGCCGCGACCTGTTTCTCTTTTTGTCGCACCCCTTTCTCCGCCTTCAATATCTCAAGACGCGCCCGGCACTTCTTACAGCCTCTTAAGTGCGTCTTGATCGATCGGCGAAGGTCGGGAGCGGTCTCCTCGGCCAGATAAGCGGAGAGGTGTCCCTCAATCTCGCGGCACTTCATATCTCATCCCAAGAAGGATTAAACCGGCTCATTGTATTCTCAGACCGATGCGAAATCAATGTTTCTTGGTATTTTCCGAAATAAATTCAATGATCTCGTCGGCCAGCTCCTCCGGCCGCTCCGCCGCAACGGCATGGCCGGTTTCACTAAAAATCGACAATATCGATCCTAGTATACCCGAATGAAGGCGTTCTTGGTATACCGGAGGAATCGCCCGGTCCTGGTCGGCGCCGATAATCAGCGTGGGAATACGAATCTCGTGCAGCCGATCGTGAAGCTCCGGAACCACTTTCTTCCGTTCAATCAGGCGAGCCAAGGCGCGGGAAGACCGGAGGATCTCTTCCCGCTCCGCCGGGGTGGTCTTTTGGCGGGCTAATTTTTCGCGAACCTCGGGGCGATGGTAGAACCGCTGGAGGATCTCCTTAAAATTCATACCGGAGGGGCTGACGATCGGAACCCCCGGAAGGCGTCCGGCGGAGGTGGCTACCAGAATGAGGGACCTTAACCGCTCCGGGTGCGAGAGCGCCAGCAACAGCGCGATCCACCCGCCGAGGGAAGAGCCGACCAAATGGCATCGCTCCAGACCGACGGTATCGAGCCAATCGAGGATAAAGCCCGAAAGGTCCTCGATCCCTTCGATCGACGGGATTGAATCGGATCGACCGAACCCGGGATAATCGACGGCATAAACATGAAAAAACTTTGAAAGGATCGGGATCACCTCTCGGTATTCACTCGCCCGACCGGACGCGGAGGGAAGAAGCAGAAGCGGCTCCCCCTCTCCTTCCTCGAAATATCGAATCGATCCATTTTGAATCGTCACATTTCTTTCAACCATCATCGGCCACTCTACCATCGACCTCAGCCTCTTTTCAACCGTTGGACCGGCAAACGACCAACTTTGAATTGACATGATATAATTCCGGAAGTAAGATGGCGCCTCTGGAGAAACCGATGGATAAAAAACCGCTTTTCCAAATCCACCACATCGCCATCCAGACCGCCGACTTGGAGCGGTCCGCCCATTTCTACGGCGAGATCCTCGGCCTGGCCCGGATTAAAGAGGAGCGAAGCCCGAAGGGAAGAACAATCATCTGGTTTGATTCCGGAACGGGCCGGATCGAGCTCTACAGCGGCAAGCCGGGACAACCCTTAAAGGCAACGTGGAGCCCGAATACGGTCGGACCGCTTTCGATCGGATTTAAAGTCATGAATCTGGAGGAGGCCGTTCGCCGGCTGATCGATGCGAAGGTGCCGCTGATCAAAGCCCCCTATGAGCCGGTGCCGGGAGAGCGGGCCGCGATGATCCAAGGCCCGGACGGAGAGGAAATCGTTCTTTTAGAAAAAGAAGTCGGCTCGTTTACATGAAGAGGAGAGGATGAGTCAACGAAGACCCAGGCGGTACAATCTCTTTATCGAAGTCAAAGCGGAGGGGAAGGATCTGCGCGCACACGGCGTGGCGGTCAACTTCAGCTACAAAGGAGTCGGCATCTGCACGCTCTCCCCGCTCCAGCCCAACACAGAAGTTTTGCTGACATTCTACTTTGTCGATGAGAAAGGATCGATCCTGACCGAAACGATAAAAGGGATCATCCGGTGGACCAAGAACTTCGGACACCTCCAAACGGGAGGAGTGGAATTTACAGAGCCGCTCAACGAAGAGACCAATTTTTTAGCCCTCTCCCACATCGAGTTGGTTAAGGAGTTTGAGGACTAGCAGGAATCTCTTCTTCCGGTTCTTCCCCGTTTTCAGTCTCCTCCCTAATCGGAATCTCTTCCATCGGACTCTCTTTCTCGATACCGAGGCCGGTCTCCGGATAACGTTTTTGCATCGCCTTCAGAATAAATCCGATCCGCTTCCGGAGGAAAACGGTCGAGCGGTGATTCTGGTAATAGCGGGGGGCGGGAAGAATGGCCGCTAAAAAGGCGGCCTCGTGCGGCGTCAGGTCGGCCGCCCGTTTTGAAAAATAATAATCCGAAGCGGCTTCCGCCCCGTAAATTCCATCCCCCCACTCGACCACATTCAAGTACACCTCCAGAATGCGGGCCTTCCGAAGCTTCGCCTCCATCGCCGACGTAATCAGCGCCTCTTTGATCTTTCGAAGCGGGCTCTTATGCGGAGAGAGGTAGAGGTTTTTCACCAGCTGCTGGCTGATGGTGCTCCCGCCATACTCAAACG
>SCUR01000246.1 GCA_004297235.1 Candidatus Manganitrophaceae bacterium
TCCGAATCCGGAGCTAAAGCTGAAGCCTGAAATGTTTGCCGAGGTGACCTTGACCGCTCCCCTTGGAAAGGCGCTTTTGATTCCGGAGTCGGCCGTGCTCGACTCCGGCCTCCGTAAAATTGCGTTCATCGATAAAGGGATGGACATGTACGAGCCGAAAGAGATCAAGGCGCGGCGGATCGACAATCAATACGTTGTCCAGGAGGGGCTCTTGGCCGGAGACAAAATCGTCACGTCGGCCACTTTCCTGATCGACTCCGAGAGCAAGCTGATGGCCTCATCCAACATGATGGGGGCGCTCGGCATGGCCGGTATCAAAATGGAGCAGGCCCAGATGGGCGAAATGGACATGGACGGCATGAAAAGGGGGGGAAAGAGAGAAGAAGCTCCAAAGGGTCCGCAGACCAAGAAGACAGGGGATCTGACGTTGACCTTATCGACAGAGCCGACCCCGCCCCGAGACGGAGAGAATCTCCTTCGTCTTAAGATCACCGATGCTTCCGGAAAGCCGGTCGAGAATGCGAAGGTGATCTTTTCCTACACGATGCCGATGCCCGGGATGAAAGCGGTCAAGGTGCCTGCGTCCTTTAAAAACGGAAAGTATGAAGGAAAGGCCAAGTTCGGTATGGCTGGGACTTGGGAAGTGACGGCGATCGTGACGACACCCGGAAAACCGGAGGTCCAGGAGAAATTCACCATAGAGGCAGGTGGTGACATGGAAGGGATGGAGGAAATGCCAGGAATGTAAGGCGTTATAGGGGCGGGATCACCCCGCCCCTATAACCTAAACGATTGGGACCCTACATGATTGAAAAAATCATCGACTATTCTGCCCGGAATAAATTTTTAATCATCACCATTACCTTTTTCCTGGTCGTCTGGGCAGTCTGGGCGATGCGGAATGTTCCCCTCGACGCCATTCCGGACCTCTCGGATGCGCAGGTGATCATCTTCACCGAATGGCCGGGCCGCAGCCCCACCCTCATCGAAGACCAGATCACCTACCCGATTATTACCTCATTGATCTCGGCGCCCAAGGTGAAGTATGTCCGGGGCCAATCGATGCTCGGTCTCTCTTTCGTCTATGTCATTTTTCAGGATGGGACCGACATCTATTGGGCCAGAAGCCGGGTCTTGGAGTACATGCAGGGAGTTTCTGAAAAACTGCCGGAAGGAGTCACCCCCACGCTCGGGCCGGACGCCACCGGCGTCGGGTGGGTTTATCAATATGCCTTGGTGGACGAATCGGGAAAGCACAATCTGGCGGAGCTTCGATCCCTCCAGGACTGGTCTCTCCGTTACTGGCTCCAATCGGTGCCCGGGGTTGCGGAGGTCGCCTCGATTGGCGGATTCGTCAAGCAGTATCAGGTGAATATCGATCCGAACCGCCTGGCCGCCTACAATATCCCCCTCAACCACGTCATCATGGCGATCCGTGCGAGCAACAACGACGTGGGAGGGCGGGTGCTTGAGCAGGCGGGCCGGGAATATGTTGTCCGGGGACAGGGCTATATCCAATCGACAGAAGATATCCGCATTATCCCGATCGGAACCGATGAGAAGGGAACGCCGATCCGTGTGGAAGATGTTGCCAATGTGGCGATCGGTCCCGACATCCGGCGCGGTGTGGCGGAGCTGGATGGGAAAGGAGAAGTCGTCGGTGGGATCATCGTCATGCGTTATGGCGAGAATGCCCTGAATGTCATCAACCGGGTGAAAGAGAAGATCAAGGCAATTGAGCCCTCCCTGCCGGAAGGGGTCAAGATCGTCCCGGTCTATGACCGGTCGGACCTGATCGAACGGGCGATCGATACCCTCAAACATACCCTGACGGAGGAGCTGATCATTGTCAGCGTGGTCATTCTGATCTTCCTCTGGCATATTCCCAGCGCGATCATTCCGATTGTGACGATCCCGATCGCGGTGATTCTCTCTTTTATCCCGATGTACTATTCGGGCCTGACCTCGAACATCATGTCGCTCGCCGGCATCGCGATTTCTATCGGCGTCCTGGTGGATGGTGCCATCGTGGAGGTGGAGAACGCTTACAAAAAGCTGGAGCGCTGGCAGTCGACCGGAAGGGTCGGCGATTACCACGAGGTGCGGCTCAATGCTCTGAAAGAAGTCGGCCCTGCGGTCTTCTTCTCGCTGCTTGTCATTGCCGTGGCGTTTGTTCCGATATTCACGCTTCAGGCCCAGGAAGGGCGCCTCTTTAAGCCACTCGCATTCACAAAGAACCTGGCGATGGCGATCGCGGCAATATTGGCCATCACGCTGGACCCCGCCATGCGGATGCTCTTCACCCGGATGGATCCCTTCACGTTCCGCCCGGGATGGCTTCGCTGGACGGCGAACCACATTTTGGTGGGGAAGTATTATGCCGAAGAGAAGCATCCGATCAGCCGGCCGCTGCAAAGAATCTATTATCCAGTGCTCGAATTTGTGCTGCGCCATCGATGGCCGGTCGTTATCTCGGCATTCCTGATCGTTCTTCTCACCATCCCCGTCTATCTCCGCCTCGGCTCGGAGTTTATGCCGCCTTTGAACGAAGGGACCATCCTCTATATGCCGACCACTCTTCCCGGAATTTCGATCACCGAAGCGACACGCATTCTGAAGATCCAGGATCAGATGCTGAAAGAATTTCCGGAAGTGGAACGGGTTTTCGGGAAAATCGGTGAAGCGAAGACCGCCACTGATCCCGCGCCATTGAACATGGGGGAGACGGTAATCACCTTAAAACCGAAAGACCAGTGGCGGCCCGGGATGACCTGGGAGAAGCTAATCGCCGAAATGGACAAGAAGCTGAAATTCCCAGGCGTTCCCAACATCTGGTGGATGCCGATCCAGACCCGCACCGAGATGCTGGCCACGGGGATTCGAAGCAATGTCGGGATCAAAATTTTAGGCCCCGATTTAAATGAGATCGATAAAATCGGAGAGCAAATCGAAGGGGTAATGGCCCAGATTCCTGATACGCGATCTTCTTTCTTTGAACGGGTCACCGGC
>SCUR01000247.1 GCA_004297235.1 Candidatus Manganitrophaceae bacterium
TCAAGAAGAAGGCAGAGTCGGACCGGTTGCGTCAGATTTTTGGGTCGGCCTGGGATGATTATGATCGGAGCGTTCCGGACTACATTCCGCGGCTCACCCCTTATGAGAAGCGGGGCCGGCATCCGTGGGAATGGGCCCGCGTCGTCTCAAACAGCGAGCACGAGACCGCGATAATGACCGTCTTGGGGACGCTGATCTTATCGAGCCGTTTCTTTATTTGAGGGAATTTTTATCCAACTTCAAAGGTCCACATTCCGCCGATCGGTGCGAAAGACCATCCGGGAAGGGTATCCCTGGAAGCCGGACGTTTTCATTTTGGATATCGACGGAAAACAGGTTGTCGTCAAGGATTATGCCGCGAAGCCGTTCTTCTTCCGCTTTTTCGTGGGAGCGATTTCAAATCGGCGGGAAGCGCTGATCTATCGGAAGCTGCGAGGGCTGAAGGGCATCCCGGAATATATCGGATTGATCGACCGCTACGCGATCGCGGTCGGATATATCCCTGGCAGGAATGCCGCCGAGCTCATGTCGGGCGAACTGCCCCCTTCTTTCTTCGAAAAGCTACGGGCATTGATCGATGCCGTTCACGAGCAAGGCATCGTCCTCTGTGATCTTCGAAACATCAAGAACGTAATCGTCGGAGACGACGGCGAGCCCTATCTGATCGACTTCGCGACCGCCTTTCAGAGGGGGGGGAGGTTCAATTTTCTGAAGAACGGGCTCTATCGTATTTTCTATCAGGATGATCTGTTGGGGATCGTGAAATTAAAACGCAACTGCGCGCCGCATCTCGTCACGGCGGAGGAAGAGCTTGCTTTCGAGAAGGGGGTTTTTCTTCAAAAAGAGGCGATCTTTCTGAAGCAGAAGGGGCGGGCGCTGCTTCGCAAGCTGTTTGGGTTCGGAAAGATCGACGCGCCCCGGCGCAAGCGGCGGGGGATAATCAATCCGAAGGGATAGATTCGTTTTTATATCTTTATATTAATGAGGCATGTTCATGGGAAAAATTAAAAGAGCCATACTCAGCGTTTATGACAAAGAAGGAATCGTCGAGTTTGCCCAAGGTCTTGAGTCCCTCGGTGTGGAGATCCTCTCGACGGGGGGAACCTACAAACTTCTCAAGGAGAAAGGCGTCCGGGTCAAAGAAGTCTCCGAGCATACCGGTTTTCCGGAAATGTTGGACGGCCGGGTCAAGACCCTTCATCCCAAAATTCACGGTGGAATTCTGGGACGGCGCGACGATCCGAAACACCAGGAACAGATGAAAGCGCAGGGAATCGAGCCGATCGATTTGGTGGCGGTGAACCTCTATCCCTTCAAAGCGACGATCTCCAAGCCGAATGTCGCCCTGGAAGAGGCGATTGAAAACATCGATATCGGCGGGCCGACGATGCTCCGCTCCGCCGCGAAGAACTATCGCGATGTCGCAGTCCTCATCGATCCGAAAGATTACGGACCGGTCCTGGATGAAATGAAGCGCTCCGGCGGGGAGATCTCCGAATCGAAACGGTACGAGCTTGCCAAGAAGGTCTTCTTCACCACCTCCGATTACGATCGGACGATCTTTTCCTACCTCGAAGGTCGAGAGGAGAAAACGGAGCGTTTCCCGGATCGTCTCGTTCTCCAATTCGAGAAAGTGCAATCGCTTCGGTACGGCGAGAATCCGCATCAGCAGGCGGCGTTCTACCGGGAGCCGCAGTTGACGGAAGGGGGCGTCGCCGCGGCGAAGCAGATCTGGGGGAAGGAAATGTCGTACAACAATTTCCTCGATACCCATTCCGCCTTCGAGCTGGTGAAGGAGTTCAAGGAGCCGGCCGCCGTCATTATCAAGCACAACAATCCGTGCGGCGTCGCGACCGGCGCAACATTGGCGGAGGCTTATAAAAAAGCCAAGGCGACCGATCCGGTCTCGGCGTTCGGCGGGGTCGCCGCCTTTAACCGTCCGCTCGATGCCGAAACGGCTCAGGAGATTACAACGACCTTCATGGAGGTCATCATCGCTCCGACGATTGAGTCCGCGGCGGTCACCCTCTTCCAAAAGAAGAAAGACCTTCGCGTTCTGGAGGCGGGAAGCAAGTCGATCGACACATCGAATGCCGGGCGGCTCGATTTTCGCCGGGTCGGGGGGGGATTGCTCGTTCAGGACTTCGACGCCGCGATGATTCACGATCCGAATGAGCTGAAGGTTGTCAGCAAACGTCCTCCGACGGCGGTAGAAATCGAAGCGATGCTCTTCGCCTGGAAGGTCTGCAAACATGTCAAATCGAACGCCATCATCTTCGCGCGCCCGGGACAGACCGTCGGGATCGGGGCGGGACAGATGAGCCGGGTCGATTCGGTCAAGATCGCGACGTCGAAGGCACAGACGCCCCTTCCCGGCTGCGTGATGGCCTCCGATGCTTTCTTCCCGTTCCGGGATGGAATCGACGCCGCCGCCCAGGTCGGTATTACTGCGGTCATTCAACCGGGCGGCTCGATCCGGGATCAGGAGATCGTCCAAGCGGTCGACGAGCACAACATGGCGATGGTCCTCACCGGCCTCAGACATTTTAAACACTGACGTTAAATAACGATTCACGGATAACGATATGAAGATCCTGATCATCGGAAGCGGAGGGCGAGAGCACGCCCTGGTCTGGAAGATCGCGCAGAGCCCGCGTCTCCGGGAGCTCTACTGCGCCCCGGGAAATCCGGGGATGGAGTCGCTCGCCAAAATCGTTCCGATCGCGGCGGATGAGGTTGAGAAGCTCCTTGCCTTCGCGAAGGAGAGGCGAATCGACCTGACCGTGGTCGGTCCCGAGCTCCCCCTCTCGCTCGGAATCGTCGATCGGTTCGAGTCGGAAGGGCTTCGGATTTTCGGACCGCGCCGCGCCGCCGCAGAGATCGAGACGAGCAAGGTCGTCTCCAAAACCTTGATGCAAAGATACCGCATCCCGACCGCCGAGGCCGAGGTCGTCGCACTGGAAGAGGCCTACGGGCGGATTGCTTCTCTCAAGATGCCGATCGTCCTAAAGGTCGAGGGGCTGGCCGCCGGAAAAGGGGTCGTGATCGCCCAGGATCAGAAAGAAGCCAAGGAGGGGCTCGATGGATTTAAGTCGATGGGGGAAGCGGCGCGACGAATCATTTTGGAGCAATTTCTGGAAGGGGTCGAGGCCACCTTCTTTGTGATCACCGACGGCGATCAGGTTGTGCCGCTCGCCTCCGCCCAGGACCATAAGCGGGTGTACGACGGCGATCAGGGCCCGAACACCGGCGGGATGGGAGCGATCTCGCCCACCCCGCGGATCACACCGGAGGTCGAATCGCAGATCATGGAGCGGATCATCCGTCCGGCCCTCCGCGGCCTGGCGGCGGAGGGGCGTCCCTATCGGGGGGTTCTCTATGCGGGATTGATGCTGACGCCGTCCGGACCCCACGTCCTCGAGTTCAATGCCCGATGGGGCGATCCGGAAACGCAGGCGGTCCTTCCTAGATTGAAGACCGATTGGGTCGATGTGATGGAGGCGGCGCTCGATCATCGTCTCGATCAAATCGAACTCCAATGGCGGGAAGAATCCTCCGTGTGCGTGGTCCTGGCCTCCGAAGGCTATCCGGGACCTTACCGGAAAGGCGAGGTGATCTCGGGCCTCGACCGGATCGATCTGCCGGAAACGATCGTCTTTCACGCCGGGACAGGGCGGCGGGGGGAAGAGTGGATCACGCAGGGGGGACGGGTGCTCGGCGTGACCGCCCTCGGCAAAACCGTTTCAGATGCGCGCCAACGCGCCTACCGAGCGGTCGACCGAATCTCCTTCCGAGGGATGCAGTATCGTCGAGATATCGGCGCCTCGGCGAGGTAGCAGCGGCCGGATCCTTCCCCAGACTGCAGCCAGGCTCCGTTCGCTTCCGATCCTTTTGCTCAAAGAAGATCTTATTTCTTTGTGACCAGAGGTTTTTTATCCCCGTTCCTTCCCCAGACCTTAAACAATGGATAAAGAAAAAAACGCTTGATCACCGGCCCGACACTGCTGAACAGCAGCGCATAACCGCCTGTCAGAAATCCGATCACGATAATAGCGAGCGCTCCGACCAGAAGATAATTTCCCAGGACCCATTCATCCGGATCCGCTGGCCCTCCGGCCGCTTTCGCGAGACCACCCATCGTATAGAAAAGGTGGATGGTCAGGAAGAAGAGTGTCGAAGTGAATTTATTGGATTGCATGGCAGATTCCTTGTTAAGTTTAGAGCTAAAAGCCGCTCGCCTGCTGATCGATCTCTTCGATATCCAGCGGATGAAGGAAATCCCGGATTGAGACGATCCCGATGATCTTTCCCTTTCGGGTGACTCCCAGATGGCGAATTTTTTTCTGTTCCATTAAATCGTTGGCATCGAGCACCGACCGGTTGGCCTCGATGGTGATCAGCGGGGAGGTCATTGCCGTTTTGACGGGAGCGGTTGCGGGATCGATTCCTTTGGCCACGATCTTCCGGATAATATCGACTTCCGTGATAATCCCAATGTAGCTTCCCTCTTGGGTCACCAGGAGACTTCCAATTTGATTCCGCGCCATCTCCTCCGCCGCGGCCCGGATGTTTTTCTCGATCGAGATGGAATGAATCTTTCTCGACATTAACTTTTCTACTGTCGGCAACATCGGCATACCTCCTGTAGAATAAAGCACTCCACCTCTTCGACCTCCCCGCAAGGGGTAGACCCAAGAAGCGGATGTCCCTTAGACCTTTTGTTCTCCATTCGCTATATACATCAACAGCAAGAAACAGCAAGATCAATGCCGTCCATGACTAAGAAGAGAAGGCCGGCTTAAGCCCCTTCGAAAGGCTGAACCTCAGTCGGAGAAAGGGCGGGGTGGGAAAAAGCGAGTCATTATTCTACAATGGAATAGTATAAATTTTTCACATAGCCATTCGCAGCGGGCGCTGAAGAATTATCGTTGCAAAGGGGCACGCGTCTGTGGTATCGCTTTCGCTGTGGATTGGTTTCTAATCGGGGTCAACTGGAGGGGGCGGAAAATGGAGAAGAAGATCTGGATTGCCTTGATGCTACTCGGTCTGGTCGGCTGCAGCGCCCTTCGGCCGCAAGCGATCACGATGACGGTGGCAAAGGAGAGCGCTTCGGCGGGAGAGGGGCAGTCGGTGACCTTTAAAGGAAAAGCGCTTCCGCTGGAAGGGAAAGGGATTAAGGTCGGCGATCGCCTGCCGGCGGCGGTTCTGTCGGCGAATGATCTCTCTCCGGTGAATCTGGCCGAGACGGGGGGGAAGGTGCGGATCATCAGCGTCGTCCCGTCGCTCGATACCCCGGTTTGCGAGAAGCAGACCCATGCGTTGAGCGAGCGAAACGGAGGGCTCGATAAAGAGGTGCAGCTCATCACCGTCAGCATGGATCTTCCCTTCGCCCAGAAACGCTTCTCGAAGGAGGCGAAGATCGGGAACGTGCTCTTTCTCTCGGATTATAAGGGAGCGGACTTCGGAAAGAATTACGGGTTGCTGATCCAACCGCTCCACCTGCTCTCCCGCGCGGTGCTCGTGGTCGACAAGGAAAATGTCGTCCGGCATCTGCAGGTGGTGCCGGAGATCACCTCCCTTCCCGATCTGGAAGCGGCGATGCAGGCGGCGAAGCGATTGTTATAGACGATCGGAGATTTATCCGTTTGCGGCCGGTCGATTCGGCAGCGAAAGACGACCGGAGGTTTCGACCACCAGGCGGCCGATCTGGTCGAGACGCTTTCCCCAGCTCTCATCGACGAGGTGTCCGTCCCGACCGAAGACCTTCCACGGCTGTGGGATGGCGGCAAAGAGGGGGACGGCGATCCCGCGCAGGGCATGAACGACGTGGACCAGCGCATTCACCGCGTTGACGGCGGCTTGGCTGCCGCCGGCGGTCGCGATCAAACCGACCGGCTTAGAGTGGAGGTAAGGGCTTTCATCGTCCGCCAGCAGCTCGAAGAAGTCGAGCGCGTTTTTCGTGACGCCGGCAAGGGTCCCGTGATAGGCCCCGGCGCTCCAGATCAGGGCGTCGGCGCGGCGGACGGCGACGATCAGCCGCGCGACATTCGGCCCATAATCTTCAAGCGACTTTTCCGGATCGAAGAAGGGGAGGTCGAGTTCTCTCAGATCAAGAAGCTCGGTCGTCGCCCCGGCCGCCCTCGCCGCCCGAAGCGCCCGCATCAACGCCCATCGACTGGTCGAGCTCGACCGAAGCGTTCCCCCGATTCCGACCACGTGTAATCTCTTTTCCATGATCGTTCTCCTTTCGATTCAAGCCGTCATTTTCGGTAAATCTGATCGCTCCACTCTTCCGCGACCGCCGGCCGGGGCGTCTCCTTTGCGATCGCGTCCCTCTTGGATGTTTTCTTAATCAGAGCGGGGAGGGCGGTCCGCCAGGTATCGATTTTCAAATAGATCACCGGGACGAGCACCAGGGTCAGGAGCATCGAGCTGCTCAGCCCCCCGACCAGCGCCCAGGCCAAGCCGGTCTTCCACTCGGAGCCGGCGCCGTGGCCGAGCGCGATCGGGAGCATTCCGATCACCATCGCCAACGTCGTCATCAAGATCGGACGAAGCCGCGTCTGTCCCGCCTCCAGCAGCGCGTCATGTGCGGTCAGCCCTTCGGCCCGCTTCTGGTTGGTCCGGTCGACCAGGAGGATCGCATTCTTCGAGACCAGTCCGACGAGCATGATCATTCCCAAAATCGAGAATATGCTGAGCGACTTCATCGTCAGCGCCAGCGCCAGCAGCGCGCCGACGATCGCCACCGGAACGGAGAAGAGAACGACGAAGGGATCGATGTATGAATCATAGAGCGCCACCATGATCATGTAGACGAAGAGGATCGCCGCCAGGAGCGCGATCCCCAGGCTGATGAACGACTCCGCCTGATTCTTCAGGTCTCCTTCGTAAGCGATCTCGATCCCGGCCGGGAGTTGCTCCTTCGCCAAGGCGGCCTGGATGTCCTGGCCGATGCTCCCGCTCGGGCGTCCGACCGCTTGCGACATCACCGTGATCGATTCGTTCCGGTCGGTCCGCTGCAGCTTGGTCGGTCCGGTGGTTTGGAAGATCGCGGCGAACTGCTTCAGCTCCACCGGCTCTCCCCTCCGGTTCATGAAGGAGAGGTTGCCGAGATCGGCTTGACCCGATCGATCAAACTCGTCGAGGACGACCCGAATCGGGTGCTCGTCCCCTCCGTCCCGGTATTTCGAGTCGTCGTCTCCGCTCAGCGCCACCCGGAGCGTCGCGCCGACCTCGGCGAGGGAGAGGCCGAAGGTCGCCATCTTCTGGCGGTCGATCTCGACCCGGGTCTCCGGCTTTCCCTCCTCCGATGAGAGGCGGACGTCGGCCGTTCCCGGAATCGTCCGGACGACCTCGGCGACCCGGTCGGCCGCTTTTTGAACGTCGCCGCGATGGGTGCCGGTGACGACCAGCTGGATCGGGGTCTGGTTGGCCATTCCGAAAATGCCGATCGGATTGATCCGGACCTTCACGCCGGGAATCTGCCGCACCCGGTTTTTAATCTCCTGCCCGACCTCTGCCGTCGACCGGCGCCGCTGCTCCTTCGAAACGAGCGAGACATTCAGCTCGGAGATGTTGTTGGACGACTGTCCGATGAACCCCTCGTTCGAGGCGCCGACGTCGACGAAGACCTTCCGCACCTCCGGCATCGCCGTCAATATCCGCTCGACATCTTGGGTGACGTAATTGCTCTGTTCGATCGCGGCGCCCGGCGGGAGCTCGATCGCCACCGAGAATTCGCCCCGGTCCGACTCGGTGATGAACTCGTTGCCGATGAAGCCGAGCGGCACCAGCGCCAGCGCGCCGACGAAGAGCAGCAGACTGATCAGAACGATCTTCCAGCCGTTGGCGAGGCTCCATTTCAACACCCCGATATATTCTTTTGTGATCCAATCATAAACCGCTTCGAACCGGCGGCCGAACCGGGCGAGCCGCGTCGTGTCGTTCAACGACTCCAGGCGGGTGAACCGGGAGGCGAGCATCGGCGTAATGGTGAAGGAGACGAAGAGGCTGAGCAGGGTGGAGACGACCACGACGACCGAGAACTGCCGCATGATGTTTCCGACCAGGCCGGTCACCATCGCCAGCGGGAGGAAGACGGCGATATCGACCAGGGTGATCGAGAGGGCGGCGAAGCCGATCTCGTTCCGCCCCCGCAGCGCGGCCGTCCGCGGGTCCGCTCCTGATTCAAGATGGTGGTAGATGTTCTCCAAAACCACGATCGAGTCGTCGACCAAGATGCCGACCACCAGCGACAGCCCCAGGAGCGTCATCAAATTCAGGGTGAACCCGAACGCATACATCGCGATGAAGGTCGAGATCAGCGACGTCGGGATGGCGATCATCACGATCACCGCGTTTCGAAGGCTGTGGAGGAAAATCAACATTACCCCGGCGACCAAGAGGATCGCGAGAAAGAGATCGTGCTTCACGGCGTTCGCCGCGTCGAGGGTGAAGAGGGAGGTGTCCTGGGCGATGTCGAACTTCAATCCGATGTCGGCATGCGCCGCTTCGATCTTTTGGATCGCCTGCCGCGCTAGCCGGCTGACTTCGACGGCGTTCGCATCCGACTGCTTCTGGACGAAGAGGCCGATGGCGGTCTTTCCGTTGACCCGACTGATGTGGGTATACTCCCTCTGCCCGTCTTGAATCTCGGCGACATCGCGCAGCGCAATGTCCCCTCCGAGCTTCGAGCGTCCGACCACGAGGCTTCTCAACTCTTCGAGGGAGCCGAGCTTGCCGGCGATCCGGACGATGTATTGCCCGTCTGCTTGTTTGATCTTGCCGGTCGGGAAATCGAGGTTGGCGTTCTTGATCGTCTCGGTCACCGCGAGGAGGGAGAGGCCGTAGGCGCGCAGCCGCTGCGAATCGAGATTCACCTTGATCTCCCGCTCATCCCCCCCGATCAGGGTGATCTGTCCCACGCCGGCGACTTTCGAAATCTGCGGTTGAACGCGGTCTTTGAGGAACGGGTAGAATTCTTTCGACGGCAATTGCGCGGTCACGCCGATTCGGAGGATCGGGAACTCGTCCAGCGCAAATTTGGAGAGGGTCGGCGTCTTCGCTTCGTCGGGAAGCTTCGCCCGCGCTTCGCCGACCCGGCGCTGCGCCTCTTGAAGCGCCAGATCGATGTTGGCCGATTGAGTAAATTCGACGATCACCATCGAGAGCCCCTCTTGCGAGGTGGCGCGGACCGCCTCGACCTTATCCAGGGTGGAGACGGCATCCTCGATCGTTTTCGTCACCGAGGTCTCCACCTCGCTCGGGGAAGCGCCGGGGTAGACCGTGGTCACCGTCACGACGGGCGGGGTGATCTTCGGCAGCAGCTCGTACTGAAGCTGTTTGTAGCTGAAGAGACCGATCACCGCCAGGGCGGAGAAGATCACGACGATCAGCGAGGGTCGTTTGATGGAGAGCTCGGTCAGCGTCATGGCCGGCCTCCTGGATTCCCGATCGGTTGCGCCCCTCCGGGACCGATGACGGTCACGGGGACCTTGTCTTTCAGATTGTTCTGGCCGGCGACCACCACGGTTTCCCCTTCCGTCAACCCCTCGCGGACTTCGAGAACGGTTCCGGAATCGGCTCCGATGACGATGTCGCGAAGCGCGGCGAGGCCGTTCTCGACTACATAGACCTGCGGCTTCCGGATGCTCCCCACCAGCGCCTCGCGGGGAAGGGCGAGGACCTCTTCCTGCGGAATCGAGATGAAGGAGACCCGGGCGAACATTCCGGCTTTCAGCGGGCGGATCTTGCTGTTCGGAAGGGTGATCTCCACCGGGTAGGTGTGCGCTTCATCGGCCTTGGCGCTGATGCTCTTGATTCTCCCTTCAAAGGCCGCGCCGGGATAGATCTGCGTGGCGATCTTGACCGGGTCGCCGACCTTAAGCCGGAACGCATCCCGCTCGGCGACATTCAATCTCACCTTCAGGACCGCAAGGTCGACCACGTTGGCGACGACCGTGCCGGGGGTGACCATCGTCCCGACATCGACCGGCCGGGCCGTGATCACGCCGGAGATCGGCGTCGTGACCTGCGTGTCCCGAAGCTGGCGGCGCGCCACGATGTACTGCGCTTCCGCCGCGGTGAAGGCCTGCCGGGCCGATTCCAACTGCGCGTCGGGAACGATCCCTTCGTGATGGAGGGTCTCGAAGCGGTCGAGGTCTTTCTTGGCTTTTTGATAATGGACCTCGGCGCTGGCGAGGTTGGCCTGTTTGAGCTCGTCATCGATATGGATGAGGATTTCGCCGGCCTGTTTGTGATCGCCGATTTGGGCCAGAACCGCCGTGATCCGGCCCTGCGTTTCGGAGACGACCGCCACATCATTGTTGGCGGTCACGGTTCCGACCAGGGAGAGGCGCTCGGTCATCTTCTGTTTGCCGACTGCGAGGGTGGAGACGGGGAAGGCCGACGGGGCGTCGTTCTTGGCCCTGGCATCAATCTCCGCCTTATTCCCGAGCAGGACGGCAATGATCGCTCCCAATGCAAGCACGATGGCAGCGGTGACGGCTAATTTTTTCATGGCGCCCTTTCCCGAACCGGATCAATGATTATTTTAGCGACTTTTGATTTTCGAAATACTTCGGCCGGGCCTCTTCCTTGAGCATCCCTTCGAAGATCACCTTCACGATTGTTTCAAAGACCTGTGAAGCCGAGAAGGGGAGCTCGGAGAGGACCTCCGGGTTGATCATGTTCTGGATGACCTTGGCATACATCAGCACCACAATCTGGTAATTCATGTCGCTTCGGAAAATCCCTTTCCGGACCCCCTCGTCACAGAGATGGGTAAAGTCGGTCATGATTTTTTTATGCCGGTACTCATCGATCGTTTTCCAGACCTGGGGAACATTTTTCCGAAGGTCCTCGACGCAGGCCGGGTTTATCTTCGCGTACTGTAGTCCGATCTGCATCATGAACTGCTTGAGCTTCTGAACGAAATCGAGTTCTTTGTTGAAGAGGATACTGTTCAGATTGCACTCGCATTCACGCAGCATCGATTGAATGACTTCATGAAGAAGATAATCCTTGCTGGGAAAGTATTTGTAGAGGGTCTTCTTACTGATGCCGATGGCGGAGGCAATCTCATCGGTGGTGACCCTTGTGAAGCCGAACTGATAAAACCGGTCCCGGGCGGTCTCCAGGATTCGGTTTCGGACCTCGATCTCTTCTAAAATCATCGGCTCTCCTGTGGAAAGTGTGTGGTACCAAGGAAACTAAAAAAGTATTATTGGTTTCCATGGTACCAGGCCGAGGAAGCGCTGTCAACTGATTTTCGGTCGAGAGAAGCGGCTTTCCTCCGCCCATGTTGCGACCAACCGGGGGAGGAGATTGTTAGGCAAGAGATCCCAACCTGCGATCGCGGGCCGCTTGACACCCTTCTTTCGGCTATGTTACTTTCGCTCTATTCATTTTCTAGCAGGAGATCTTATGGCGGAGAAGGGTTCGGTTTTAATCTTGATGGGAAGCGATTCGGATTGGGATGTTATGCAAGAGGCGGCCAAGATGTTGAAGGAGTTCGGGGTTTCTTATGAGATGACCCTCTCTTCGGCCCATCGGTCTCCGGAGCGAACGAAAAGGCTCATCCATGAAGCAGAGCAGGGAGGGGCCCAGGTGATCATCGCCGGGGCCGGCGCCGCCGCCCATCTGGCCGGTGTGATCGCGGCCGAAACGATCCTTCCCGTCATCGGCGTGCCGATCAACTCTTCGCCGCTCAATGGATTGGATTCCCTTCTCGCCACGGTTCAGATGCCGGGCGGAATTCCGGTGGCGTCGATGGCGATCGGCAAGGCCGGCGCCAAGAACGCCGGGATTTTCGCCGCACAGATCATTGCAAGGCGCTCTCCGGAGGTCGCCAAGCGGCTTCTCTCTTATAAAACATCCCTTGCTGAGGAAGTGGAAGCAAAGGGGAAACGGCTCCATGAAAAAGGTCAATCCGATTGACCCGGACGATCCGGATCGATCGGTTCTATTCGCTGCGGCTGCGCTGATCCGAAAGGGGGGCGTGGTCGCGATTCCCACCGATACTTTTTACGGCCTGGCGGCCGATCCTTTCAATCTGAAGGTCGTCCGCCGCCTCTTCGAAATTAAAGGTCGCGATTCTTCGAAGCCGATTCTGCTGCTCATCTCGGGGTTGCAGATGCTTCCCTCTTTGGTGGAAGAAGTTTCTCCACTGGCGGAGAAATTGATCGGCCGCTTTTGGCCCGGTCCGCTGACCCTGATCTTCAAGGCATCCAAACAGCTCCCCGATCTGCTGACCGGCGGAACAGGAACGATCGGCGTCCGTTTCCCCAACGCTCCCCTGCCGATCCGTCTGATCGATCAAGTGGGATTTCCGATCACCGCGACGAGCGCCAATCGATCCGGGGCCCCTTCTCCCGCTTCGGCGCAGGAGGTCGAACGGGGGCTGGGCGCCGCCGTCGATTGCATTTTGGACGGCGGCGTCTGCTCCACCCTTCCCTCCACCGTTTTGGATGTGACGGCGTCCGAGCCGCATCTTCTGCGGGAGGGAAGAGTCTCCGCGGATCAGGTGGCCGCCGCAATCAAGAAAGGCTAAACGTGCGCTATTTCTTAGACCGCATCAATCTGACGAGCAAGCTCGTTTTGATGATGCTTCTTCTCTCCCTTCTGTCGCTGGTCATCTCCTACATTTATAACGTTCGAAGCGAGAACGATTTTATCCGGAAGGTGGAGGATAACATCGGCGATCTCTCGACCGCGATCAAGATCAGCGTTGAAGAGCTGACCAGCACCGCGCCGACCGACGAAGCGCGCCTGGCCGACTATGTCAACCGGCTGAAGAACAAAGGGGTTAAGGAAATCTCGATCATCAGCAACGAGCAGGAGGTCATCGCCAGCTCCAATCCGAAGCGCGTCGGCGCGAAGGTCGAGCCGAAAGTCGATCCGAAACACAAGGACCTCTTCATTACGGCGAAGCTCGGCGATGAGCAGGAAACGGCCGGGGCGCGCCGGGAGTACAACCTGCTCGTTCCGATCGTCGTCGACGGGGAACGGATGGGATTCGTTCACATCGACATGCGCCTCGAAGACTATGGCCAGTTTTTAAAAGACAATCATCGCCGGCGCTTGGTCACCACCTTCCTGATCTTCGGGGTCGGGATCGGGCTTTCCATTTTTCTTTCGGTCAAATACACCCAGCCGATCGAGGAGGTGGTGCAGGCCGCCAAGAAGGTGGCGTCGGGCGATCTTTCCAGGACTTTGCCGGAGCATCGCCGGGATGAGATCGGGGAGCTGACCCGAAGCTTCAATGAAATGGTCGATAAGCTCCGCCGCCAAAGGGAGCTGGAAGAGCGGCTTCGGCATGCGGAGCAGCTCTCGGCGCTGGGACAGATGGCCTCCGGCATCGCGCACGAGATCCGAAATCCGCTCAACCTGATTAATCTGAGCATCGATCATCTTAAATCCCAATTTCCGAATTGGGACGCCATAAAACAGAAAGAGGCCGAGGAGATTATCTCCAATGTAAAGGTGGAGATTTATCGGCTCAACCAGATGATTGAGAATTTCTTGAAGTACGGAAAGCCGCTCCGTCTTCATTTTTCCGAAATCGGCGTCGACGCGCTCCTACAGGAGGTGCTTCGACTCGCGCGTCATAACGCGGACGAGCAGCGGATTGAGATCGTGATCCACGCCGACCCCTCGATCCCGAAGATGGATGCCGATCCGGAGCAGTTGAAGACCTGCCTGATCAATGTCGTCTTAAACGCCATTCAGGCGATGCCGCAGGGGGGGAAATTGGACATCCAAGTCTACGCGGAATCATCCATGCAGAAGCTGACCGGGGATCCGGCTTACGGCAGCGTGGTGCTCTGTTTTCGGGACACCGGAGGAGGGATCGGCGAAGAAGATCTAAAGAAGATTTTCGAGCCCTACTTTACGACCAAGAAATTGGGGATCGGGCTGGGGCTGGCCCTGACCAAACGCATTATTGAAGAGCACGGCGGCACGATCCAGGTGGAGAGTCAGCTTCAACAGGGGACCCGGGTGACCATTCATTTGCCGATCCGAAGGAGGTCCATTTGAAAAAAGGACAGATCCTCGTCATTGACGATGAGAAGTCGCAGCGCGACATTTTAAAGATGATTCTGCGAACGGAAGGCTATGGGGTGCAGACCGCCGGAAGCGCGACCGAAGCGATCCGGATGTTCGAGGAGGATTCTTATGATCTCGTGCTGAGCGATTTGAAGATGCCCGACAACGACGGGCTTTTCATTCTCGATCGTCTCTTCAAAATCAATCCGGCCATCTGCATTATCATCATGACGGCCCACGGGACCATCGACTCGGCCGTCGAGGCGATTAAGAAAGGGGCCTTTGACTACCTGACGAAGCCGCTCGATCGCGAAGAACTTCTGATCTCGGTCGCGCGGGCCTTTGAGAAGCTGAACCTGGTTCACCAGAACAAAATGTTGAAGGAACAGCTCTCTGAAAAGTTCGGTCTCTCCAATATCATTGGAAATCATGTCAAGATGCAGGAGATCTTCAAAACAGTCCAGAAGATTGCGAACAGCACGGCGACCGTGCTGATTTTGGGGGAGAGCGGGACGGGGAAAGAGCTGATCGCGCGGGCGATTCATTACAACAGCATCCGAAAGGATAAGCCTTTCCTGGCGATCAACTGCGCGGCGATTCCCGATACCCTGATTGAAAGCGAGCTCTTCGGCTATGAGAAGGGGGCTTTCACGGGGGCCGCCGGACGAAGCATCGGCTTGTTCGAGGCGGCGGATGGGGGGACCCTCTTTCTCGATGAGGTCGGGGACCTCTCTCTCACGATGCAGGCGAAGATCCTTCGAACGATCCAGCAGAGAGAGATCAGACGCATCGGCGGGAGAGAAGAGATCAAGATCGATGTGCGGGTGATTGCGGCGACCAATAAGAATTTGAAGATGGAAATCCAAGAAGGGAATTTCAGAGAAGATCTTTTCTATCGGTTGAACGTCATCTCCATCCGCCTCCCGTCTTTGGCGGAACGGGCGACCGATATCCCGGCGCTGACCGATCATTTTATCGAGAAGTACAATCAGCGCTCCGAAAAAAAGATTAAAGGGATCGCCCGTCCGGCGCTGCGTCTTCTTCTCGACTACGCCTGGCCCGGAAATGTGCGTCAGTTGGAATCGACCGTCGAACGGGCGGTTCTCCTTTGCGAAGGAGAGACCATCGAGCCGGAGGACCTTCCCCAAGAGATTCGTCTAAAGACATTCGCTTCCGATCGGGTCCCCTTTGATATTCCGCCCCAAGGTTTTTCCCTCGAAGATTTTGAGAAAGAATTGTTAATGAAGGCGATGGAGAAGAGCAACGGCGTGATTGCAAAGGCGGCCAAGCTCCTGGGGATCAGCTATCGAACGTTGCAGTATCGGCTTGAGAAATTTAATATTCGAAAAGAAGAGGAGCCTGTTCCAAAAGGGGTATTGCCCACACCAAAAGGGAAATAAAAAATCCGGCTTTGAGCCGGCTTGATCGGCCGATTCTCCGAAATGAAAATGAAAACAGAAGTTTGCAAGCGGACCGGACTCTGGCATATGGATTGCTCAATACGTTTGCTTGTGAGCAAACACTTTAGAGAAATACAAATTAAATAGGAGGAATTAAAATGCGTAAAGCATTCACTTTGATGCTCTCGTTGCTGTGCGCCGGTGCATTCGCGGCCGCGTCTGTCAGAGCGGAAGAGCCTGCAGGCGGAAAAGCGGCCATGGGGAAACCGGCGGCCGAGACCAAATCCGCCCCGGCGATGAAAAAGGGGAAAATGACCAGTGTGAAGGGGGAGATCACCGAGGTCGATCCGGCCGGCAATAATGTGAAGGTCAAAGAGAAAGACAAGGAAGTCACGATCAATGTGACCGACAAAACCATGATCACGGCGGGAAAGACCAAGCGGTCTCTGGCCGATCTGAAAGCCGGGGATAAGGTCGTTGCCAAATTTACGGAAGAAGATGGAAAGATGGTCGCCCGCTCTATCCGCGTCGCATCGGCGGGAAAAGCCGAAAAGAAAGCGGCGGCGCCGAAGACGGAGGCTCCTAAGGCAGGAGCTCCCAAGCCATAAGTTGATTCGAGCGTCGAAAAAGGGATGGGCCGTGAACCGGCTCATCCCTTCTGTTTTATAGGAGATCCACTGAAAAATCTTTTCAGAGAATAAAGATGGAAGTCTTCGAAAGGATCTTATTCGGTGGAAGGGGGCTTGGAAGGGGTCTCTTTTGGAGCGGCCTCTCCCTTTTCGGAGGAGGCGGACTTCCCTTCCCCTTTGGAGCTTGGGGAGGCGTCGCCCTTCTTGGCGCCCTTCCTGGCATAATCGGTGACGTACCATCCGCTTCCTTTAAAAAGCAGACCCGACGGAGAAGAAATAATTTTATGAACGTTCCCTCCGCAGGAGGAACAGCTCGCGATCGGGGGGTCGGATAGCTTTTGTAGAACTTCAAACTGCTTCTTGCATTTCTCACATTCATATTCGTAGATCGGCAAACCAAACACCTCCTTCGATGAAGCGATTTCTTTTCTGAGAACCTCGGCAGAGCGCAGGGCGCTGTTACATTATGAGAGTTTAAGGATCGCGTTTTTGAGCTTTTGGAGCCCCTCATTTAAAACGTCCCTTGACACGGCATAGGAAAGTCTCAGATACCCATCAATTCCAAACGCTTCTCCGGGAATGGTCGAGATCCCTCCCTCTTCGAGAAGGAAGGTCGCCAAATCGGTCGAATGATTGATTTGATGCGCTTTGTAGCCGGTTCCCATCAACCCCTTTACATTCGGGAAGACATAGAAACTTCCCATCGGACGGGAGCACCGTATTCCGGGGATCTGATTTAAGCGTTCGACGATCAGCAGCCTTCGTTTGTCGAATTCATCGACCATGGTCTTGATGAAGGGGGCGCCGCCCAGAAGAGCCGCCGCCGCCGCCTTCTGTGAGATGGAGGTCGGGTTCGACGTGCTCTGGCTTTGCACCATTCCCATCGCGTCGATCATCTCTTTGGGGCCCGCAGCGTATCCGATCCGCCAACCGGTCATGGCGTAGGCCTTCGAAACGCCGTTCACGACGATCGTTTTTCTTTTAAGCTCCGGATTCAAAGAAGCGATACTGGTGTGAGCCACGCCGTCGTAAATAAATTTTTCGTAAATCTCGTCCGAGATGATCCACACCGGTGCATCGAGAAGGACATCGGCCAGCGCTTCCAAGTGCTTTCCGGTGTAGGCGGATCCGGTCGGGTTCGACGGATAATTGAGAATGACCGCCTTGGTTCTCGGAGTGATTGCCCGTTTCAGTTGCTCGGGGGTCATCAGGAACTGGTCTTCTTCGCGCGTTTCGACGATGACCGGGGTTGCGTCGTTCAGCAGAACCTGGTCCGGATAAGAGACCCAATAGGGGGCCGGGACGATGACTTCGTCCCCCCGCTCAAAAAGCACCTGGGCGATATTGTAAAGCGTGTGCTTCGCCCCACAGGAGACGATAATTTCTTTTTTGTCATAGTCAAGGTTGTTTTCAATTTTTAATTTTCGACAAACGGCCTCTTTGAGCTCTTCGGTTCCGGAAGGCGGGGTATATTTGGTGAAGCCTTGTTGAATCGCACGAATGCCCGCCTCGGCGGCGACATCGGGGGTATTAAAATCGGGCTCTCCCAATCCAAAATCGGTGATCGGTATCCCCTTGGCGAGCATCGCTTTTGCCTTTGCGGCCATCGCCATGGTGGGAGAGGGTTTAATCTGCTGGAGACGTTTGGCAAATTTCATTTTGATCCTGCTGGATATTTTTCGAGTAGTTTTTCTGAAACGCCCTTTGGAACAAAAGCGGAGACATCCCCTCCGTAACTCGCCACCTCTTTGATCAACGTCGACGTGATATAGGAGTGCTCTTCGCTCGGCATTAAAAAGACGGTTTCGATTTCCTGATCGAGTTTGCGGTTCATCATGGCCATCTGGAATTCGAATTCAAAATCCGAGACGGCCCGGACCCCTCTTACGATGGCCGTCGCTCCTTTTCGATGCAGATAGTTGATGAGGAGGCCGTCAAAAGACTCGACGCTCAAATCGGGGAGGCCTTCGGTCGCCGTTCGAATCATTCGGAGACGTTCTTCAAGGTGAAAAAGAGGGGCTTTTTTGGGGTTCGGGGCGACGGCGACAACAACGCTTGGGAAGATTCGAAGGATCCTCCGGATAATATCGATATGTCCATTTGTAATCGGATCAAATGTGCCAGGATAAACTGCAAGTTTAACTTTTTCAGCCTTTGCCATAGAAAGAAAGGACGGTCTCGCCGTATTTATGTCGCTTTAAAAAGCCTAATTGGCCGATTTGATCGGGGAGTACTTTCTTATGAAAGTGCTGTATAATGACCGTTCCATCGTCGGTTATCATATCACCGTCGACCAGCAATGGCAATGTTTTTTCGATCTCTTTGCCCTCGTAGGGGGGATCGATAAAAATGAAGTCGAATGGGCCGGCCTTCTTCTTTTTTAAAAACTCGTCCGCTTCCATACTGAAAACCACCGAGCGCCCTTCAACGGTTGTCAACGAGAGATTTTTTTTAAGGAATCCGATATGTTTTTTACTCTTCTCGACAAAGACGACCTCTTTTGCCCCACGGC
>SCUR01000248.1 GCA_004297235.1 Candidatus Manganitrophaceae bacterium
CTTGCAGGCTTTGCGCGCGGCAAGGCTGGTCGAAACCCGCAAGGAGGGGACCTTCGTTTACTACCGTCTCGCCGGCCCCGATGTTTTCGAGCTGACCCGGATCATCCACACCCTCGCGGAGCGTCACCTGGCGGAAGTCGACCGGATTGCCCAGACCTATTTCAACGCCCGTGACGCCTTCGAGCCGGTCGGCCGGGACGAGCTTCTCAAACGAGCGCGCAGAGGGGAGGTCATCGTCTTGGATGTACGCCCGCCTGAGGAGTACCGCGCCGGTCACATCAAGGGGGCGATCTCCCTCCCGGTCGAGCAGATCGAAAAACGCCTATCGGAGCTTCCAACGAAAAAAGAGATCGTCGCCTACTGTCGCGGCCCCTACTGCGTCATGGCGCTGCGGGCGGTTCAGACGCTGCGCGCCCACAGACGCGCCGCGCGTCGCCTCGTGGACGGCTTCCCCGAATGGCGCGCCGCCGGGCTGCCGATCGAAACCACTCAGAGTCGTATGCAAGCAAATTTAAAAAGGGAGAAGAGAAAATGATCTTCAAACCGTTTTACTACTTTGAAACGGGCTGCGCTTCCTACGTCTTCGGCTGCGGAACGCTGGGCCGCTGCGCCGTCGTCGATCCCCAGGAGCGGGACATCGACGCCTACGTCGCTTTCGCCGACGCGAAGGAGATGCGCATCACGCACATCATCGACACGCATCTCCACGCCGACCACCGCTCCGGAGGAAGAGCGCTCGCCGCGCGAACCGGCGCCTCCTACGGCCTCCATCGTTCGGCAGAAGTCAACTTCCCGTTCGAGCCGCTCGATGACGGCCGGACGATCGAGCTTGGGAACACGATCATCCGCGTCCTTCACACGCCGGGGCACACGCCCGAAAGTGTTTGTCTGCTGGTGAGCGATCTGCGCCGCGGACCGGAGCCCTGGTTTCTCCTGACCGGGGATACTTTGTTCGTCGGCGCCGTCGGCCGTCCCGACCTCCCCGGCCGCACACGGGAGAATGCGGCGCAGCTGTACAAAAGCTTAAAGGAGAAGCTCCTGCCCCTCCCCGACATGCTCGAAATCTATCCCGCGCACTTCTCCGGCTCGGTTTGCGGGGCCGGGATGAGCGGCAAGCCGATGACGACGCTCGCCTTCGAGAAGCGCTGGAATCCGCTGCTGAAGCTCGGCTCGGAGGAGTTCGTCAACACGGTCGGCGAGGGGATTCCGGCGAAGCCGGCCGAGATGGAGGCGATCCTCCGCTTCAACCGGGGACGGACGCCATGAGCAACGCGGCCGGCCTCTCGTCCCGCGAGGCAACTCCGTCCATTCAGCTTGGTCTGAGGCCCAACCTGGCGCAGTTCTCGCTGCTCGTCGTGGTGAACGCCTTCGTCGGGGCAATGATCGGCCTGGAGCGAACGATCCTCCCGGCCATCGCGGAGCAGGAATTCCATCTCGTGGCGCGCGCGGCGGTGCTGTCGTTCATCGTGGTGTTCGGCGTCGTCAAAGCGCTGACCAACTACTTCGCCGGCCGCCTCTCGGACGCCGTCGGCCGGAAGGCGGTTCTGGTGGCGGGGTGGCTCATCGCCGTTCCGGTCCCCTTTCTTCTCATGTGGGCCCCGTCGTGGAATTGGATTCTCGCCGCCAACGCGCTCCTGGGGGTGAGCCAGGGTCTCACCTGGTCGACCACCGTCATCATGAAGATCGACCTCGCCGGGCCCGATCGCCGGGGGCTTGCGATGGGGCTGAATGAATTCGCCGGCTACGGCGCGGTCGCCCTCTCCGCGCTTGCAACCGGTTACGTGGCCGCGGCCTACGGGCTGCGCCCGCAGCCGTTCTACCTGGGAATCGCCTTCGCGATGACCGGTCTTCTCCTCTCGGCGCTGCTGGTCCGTGAGACCCATGGCCACATGCGTCATGAGGCGAAGAACCATGCGGCGCCGGCTCACATGGCGACGCGCTCGCAGCGGGAGGTTTTCCTTTCTACGTCGTTCCTCGATCGCAATCTCTCGTCGATCAGCCAAGCCGGCCTGGTCAACAATCTCAACGACGGGATGGCTTGGGGGCTCTTTCCGATCTTCTATGCGGCGGCGGGCCTCTCCTTGGAGCGGATCGGTTGGCTGGCCGCGATCTACCCCGCCGTCTGGGGCGCGGGGCAGCTCTTCACCGGCGCCCTTTCGGACCGCGTCGGACGCAAGTGGCTGATCGCGGGGGGAATGTGGGTCCAGGCGGCCGGGATCGCGCTGATTGTGCTGT
Organism: Candidatus Manganitrophaceae bacterium; assembly: GCA_004297235.1. Taxonomy (GTDB): domain Bacteria; phylum Nitrospirota; class Nitrospiria; order SBBL01; family Manganitrophaceae; genus Manganitrophus. Next base: position 2,236 of record SCUR01000248.1, read on the forward strand.
CGACGAAATTCTTGGGCTTCGCGGCCGGCGCGACACTGCTCGGCGCGGGAACGGCGATGGTTTATCCGACGCTGCTGGCCGCCATCGGCGACGTCGCGCACCCGGCCTGGCGCGCCTCGTCTGTCGGGGTCTACCGTCTCTGGCGCGACCTCGGCTATGCCGTCGGGGCCCTGCTGGC
>SCUR01000249.1 GCA_004297235.1 Candidatus Manganitrophaceae bacterium
GATTGGTGACCGCCTCCAGGAGATTCGATTTCAGCTGTTTGGCGTTGATCTGGAAATGGACTTCCTCATCCGCGTTCAGCGCCCGATCGTAGGTCAAGGCGGATGCGATCTCTTTGAGCAAGGGAAGGCAGGGAATCAAGCAACTCATCGCCCTCGATCCGGGATGGATCAGGGGCCGCTCAAGGCCGATGATCGGCTTCACACTCTCTTCCGTCGGCTGATGGACTCGAATATATCCGACGCCGAGCTGATTCATGACGTCGATTAAGCTCGGCTCCACGCTGTGCCCCTCTTTATCCTTTCCCAGCCAGGAGGGGATGTTGAAACGACGTGAGTGATAAACCGCCATGTAATAGAGCGCAAGAGCCGCGCCGGCGCAATCGGTGTAGACCAACTCCAGGAGATACTTCTCCGCATCCTTCTTGTCTTCTTTCTCTGCGTTTTTATCCTGCGCGCTCTTGGAGGATTTCTCGATAAGGTCGACCATCAACAGAATTCCGGTCCGGGAGTTCCCGCGATTCAAGAACTTCAGAAGCTGGCTCAGCGTGATCCTGCGATTCGGATCGGTGCGCTCCTGTCTTCCGGCAAGAAGCCCCTCCATCCCCTGTGCGATGTCGGGATAGGCGTGCAGGAAGGAGCCAATGTTGATCCGATTCGTCGAAAGCAGATAGAGAAAATCGCCCGTATCATTGTTCGCAGGGGTGGCGGAGAGGCGGTAGTCGACCCAGAAAGCTCCTCTTTTCCTCAAATACGCATAGAGCCGCTCCATCGCATACGAGATCCCGCTCTCGGAGTTCTTTAGAAACGACGATTCATCGGCGACGATCATGAAATAAAACCCTCTTCGGATCAGGATCTCCAGAGGGCGGATAATCTCTTCCTCTTCCTTGAGGCCGAACTCATGGCGGCTTAAAACGACGCAGTCACCATCCTTCAAGGGAATCGTGGGCAGCTTCTTTATTTGGATCTGATGCAAAGTCTCTTCAGGAACACCGATCTCGACCATGGAGTTGATGACGTTCTGACAGAGGTTGGCCTCGGTAAAATAGAGTGTGAGCAGCTTGATTGGAGGGCGTCGTCGCTTCGCCCATTTCTGACGAATCAGGTGGGAGAACATCTTCAGGAAGATCGGCGTGGTGTAGGTCTTGCCGGCGCCGACCTGGGCGAAGTTGTTCAGCCGGAAGGGATCGTGCCTCTTCTCCGATAAGTGCGCCTGAAAACTCAAATACGCGTAGTAGAGCGCTTTCTCTTGCATGGCGGTAGGCGCTCCCGAGAACCCCTCTGTGATCCGCCCGATTATCTCCCGGAAGGCAAGATGCTCAGGCCGGTAAATCTCGGGGCCGGCTCCATCGAGCATCTCCTTCTCGAGTTCCTTGGCCTCTGAAGAGATGAAGTTGGACAGAGACGCCCAGGAGGCGATGGAGGAAAGATACATATTGCCGCACAGGGGGGCGATCCGGTCGAAAGCCTCCAGGGTCTCCGAGAGGGCGCTGCTGATCCTGTCCCTGCTCTTCTCCTTATTCAGAAATGCGATGATCCCTCTGTTCCCGACGGCCCCTTCCGCCAGTAGAGAGCCGATCTCGTCAAATAGCTGCCCCAGTTTACTGTTATCCAGGGTCACGGTGTGCAGGTATTTGAAGCGGTTGTAGTCACCGGCCAGACGTTCAAAGTCCTCCTTCTTCGCCCGGTCCTTATCATTCGGAGCCTCGTCTTCAAAGGACTGCGTCTTGGTTTCTTGATGATATTCCAGCTCCAGGGCCCGCAATCGCTGCATCAGCCGCTTGACGGATGCGATCTTTCGCCCGAAGCGCTCTGTAAACTGCTCTCGGAATGTCTGTGTGTACGGAAGCAGGAAGAGACCCGCTTCGTGAGCGGAAGCCTCTATATAAGAGACCTCTCTCTGCCGTCCGGGTATAAAGAAAGGCAGCCGGATATCCGGGGCGGCCGGTATTCGGATGCGCTGAATCGGATCGACCGGCTTCCAGAGATTGGATATCTCCTCTTCTACCAACGCCTCGATCTCATCTGGGCGATCTTCGGCTTCCTTGAGCTTTCTCTGAAACCGCTGAAGCTGTTTGATTGTCCTCTGCAATTCTTTGGCTGCGTTTCCGCTCATAAGCATCTCCATCATTGGTCTGAAAAAGGAAGAGGCCCGCCTCCCTCACCGGGAAACCGGGCCTCTTCGAGTTAATCCGCTTTCGCCTAAACCTTTATTCCCTCTCTCTTATCGATGATCAATCAGTGCACTGCCCTCCTCTTTCTCCTACGACCGATCCGGTATCCGAACCGCTCCCACGCTTTCGGATCGATCGGCAGGACCGAGCTGTTCCGCGGAGTGAGACTGATATACGCCACGGAGTATTCAATATATCCCTGCCGAAAGATCTTCCAGAGCAGCTCTACCGCTTCGATCGCGACAAACTGATTGATGAAGAGATCCTGCTGCTCGATCGCCTCCGCCAGAGAACACGAAGGCCCCTGATCGGCTTCCCGAGTAGGGTCTTTGATTTCCGGATACAGATCGATCACCGTCGGGAGCCCGCCGATCACATCCTCGATCTTCGGCTGCTCCACTTCCCGAATGGTTCCGAGAACCACCTGCCCGGCTCTTCTGTTATTGCCACAATCCAACCAGTAAGGACAGGCGACTCCTCTTCGAAGGATCTCCCCGATTTCGATCCTCGCTTGACCGGTATCGACGGCACTGATCAAAAGATCCGCAGAACGACCGCCTGTGGGGGAATATTGGCCAGGAACCGCCTCCCAGGAAAACCCGGCGCATTGGTTGATTCGGGTCACCAATACCGAGGCTTTTGGATGGCCGACATCGGCGGCATAAAACATCTGCCGTCCGATATTGGCTTCGCTCACGATATCCGGATCATAGACGACGACCTTCATCCCCGGATGCCCCAGGGAGAGCAGCGCGGTATTGAGTTGTACAAGGCGAGTGGCCAGGGCACTGCCTGTCCCCCCGCAGCCGACGAGATGAATATCCACCGGCTGTGTATTGTTTCCGAAACGGACATAGTGTCGCACGGCTCCCTCCGATCATGCTTGAACCCAAGGCGCCTGCTCATCGAAAAAGTATCCGGCAAGACAGAGCCGCAGCTTGCAATCCAGTTGAGTGAGCGGCCGGTTTCTCCCACAGCGGCCCAGGACCAGCGAGTAATGGGGAAATCCCAGATCGGATCGATCGTCGGTATGAGAGAAGAACGCGGATCCAATCCCATGGCTGTGAACGTCTAAAACAAGTGCGGTATCGGGACCTAAATCGGGCCATGTATATCGTACCGATACCGCTGTATGAATTAAAATCTTAGGTTCCAGAAGCTCCCAACCGCAGTTCGGACCCCAGGTGATCCAGGCCACGGCCTCAGAGCCCTGATCGGTCCATTCGTTGGCCTGTTTCGCAAATCGCTCGATCAACTTCAGCGGGATGGGGCCGCAGCGAAGCTGAGAGCATGCTTCAACCCGCCCATACGGCAGATTCCGATCGCTTCTCCAGAGCGGCCGGCGGAAGTGTCCGAAGCCCCCCTCCGCCTCGATCCATAACCCATCCCCGGCCATGACCAACCGCGTCTCCCCCGCTTTCAGCGCAGGAAGCGGCTCAAACCGCGGCGCCATCACTGTGGGCAGATGCGTTTGAAGAACTTCATCTTTTCGATTCATCGAGTCCGATCCTTTGTAGAAGCTGCTCAAGATTCATCCCGGCCGGTTTTAGAAGCTGATAGGGAAAACGTTTCCTGGCTCCGGATAGAAGCTCTTTCCAGAACTGCACGATCGATCCTTTCTTCAGAAAGTGGTGATCCGGCGCATTCGTATGGGTGAAGGCGCTTTTGTAAAACGCTTCGGCCCAGGCCTCCATCTCCTGCGGCCTGCACCCTTTGGGCGCTTCGCTTGACCCAAGACAGACTTCATGACGGGTGTCAACGTTGAGAAAAGGAGCCATCAGAAGTGGGGCGGAGAGCGTAGGTCGCTCGGAGCCTTTTACCGCGAAGACCGAGAGTCTCCGGGAGTGGGCAACGAAGACCAGCGACGGCCATATGACCCTGCCGGACGGAAGCTTCGTCTGCCGGCCGAAATAGATGGGCCGCCGAACTTCCGGCCGGAAGAAGACCAGGGGTCCCGCTACTCCTACGCCGTAGGCCAGAAGCCCCAGATCGATCCAGCCGATGCTTCGGACGAGGTTCGGCAAGGTCGCCCTGCAAAGCGCTTCCAGCTCTTTCATTTCAACGGGGCGCCCCTCCTTCAGCAGCGGAATCCCTTTCTCAGAAATCTCGATTGGATGGATCTGCCAGTAATGGATGGCATCCGAAGAGTCCGGATCGCGTCCCGTGTAATAAAGCAGTGCCGTGTTCAGCTTAAGTTGATTCGCCACATTCAGCCTCCAGACTCCAATGGTCTCTCCAAAGAACTCGCCTTCAAATGCAGCCGATAACATTCGCCCAGATACCGCAAGTCGGTGAGGACCTCGGAAACCTGCCGAGCGCTCTTGAGCGGAAAGACCGATTTCGAGCCAAGAGAATTTTCATAGTACCCCTGCGCCTCCTGATCGAACGCTTCGACCAGCGGATCGGAGGTGGACCAGAGCAACGGGGTGAGCAACTCGGGGTGAAAATTATCGTCATAATAATCTCCAGCCGGCGCTTCCTCCCGGATGGGCCGGGTCCACTTCGCGCTGATCTTATGGACCTCCTCCGCCCAGAGTCGCCACCCGTATAACCAGGAGTCTTTTGGGGGAGGGGGCGGAGTTTCCGGAAAAACCGGCTTGTCTCTTCCTCGGAAGAGAAACCGATACTTTTGAGGAATCCCCTCTTGAAGCCACTTCAGGCGCTCCTGGAAATATTTTTTGTCTTCGCTTCCTGCTTCCACTTCATGAAGATCTTGCTCGTAGAGATCCAGACAACGTTCGATCTGATCGTCATAGGTGTAGGCCGGCTTCACCCAGGTCAGTATTTGCAACGCCGCCACGACCACCGCCTCCAACCGCGGATCGGCTCGCCCGATCGCGGGAAGCACATTGCAGAAGATCGCATTGCAATCGATCGGATACATGACGATCAATCCGCACGACTGCGAGGAGATCGACTTCCCGATCTCGATCAGCGGTCCGCTCTTGCCGAAGCTTTCCGATCGGATTTCATCACACATCCCTTGGATCCACGCTTCGAGTTCCACCTGGATTCGATCCGGCCGATGCGATGCGGCCCAAGGACCGGGCTTGCCACATCGGGTCTGGGGTAGAGCGCGGAAGATCCATAATCCCGCGCCGGCGAGCAGGCTGTTGGGGAGCCCGGTATTCGCATAGGTGGACGATGTGAGTGACTGGTCGAGCTGCGGAAGGGGAATTAAGGCAACAGGGAAAGGAACCGGCCGGGAAGCGGGCTTTCGTTTCTGTCTGAATCCCGTCGTATCGTTCCTAGAAATCGCGTGAGGATGTCGTGCGGGCATGCCCCTCCTTTCTCTTCTTCAAGAGCTTCTTCCGATAGTTCCGCCAGCTGCTCGATAGTGAGAAGATGGGGGGGCGATTGCTCGCCCCCCTTGGTTCCCACAGCCCGGGTGAATTTGTAGATCTGGGTGGCTCCCTTCCTCTCCGGCTCCTCCACCACCGCCTGGGTCAGCTCGGGATAGACCGCGGCGTAAAACTCCTTGACCCGCTCGGGCGACATGGCGGGATCAGGGTCGGGTAATTCCAAAGCGGAGTATCTGAAGCAGCGCTTCACGATCTGTACGTCCATCGATTCTCCATTTTCAGGTTGACACCATCAATGACATGGCTTCTTCTTTTGGCGATGTGGCGCTCTAGCCGAACAGATCGAAAGCCGAAGGCTCTTTCTCAGCGCCAGTCTCATTCTTCTCTATCGATGACTCGACCTTTTGAGCCGCCTCCGACTGTGGAGAAGCCGAATCAGAGATCTCTTCCTCTTCGCTCGCTTCTTTCTTTTCGACCTTCCCTTTATCGGCCCCCGCGATCGCCTTGCTGACCGCATCCCGTTTGGCCGAGAAGGCGCGATGCAGCCTCCCCTCCTCCTCGTAGTTCTGCTCGATCAGCGACATGAACCCTTCGTTGAGTTCCTCCGGGGTCGCCTTGATGACCAGCGGTACCCGCGCCTGATCGTACAGATCCTTTTCCTTCCCGGAGAGTCCTTTCACCTCCGGATACATCGGATGGAAGAGCACGACCAGCTTTCCTCGCTCTCCCGTGGTGACGGTAAAGGTCACTTTCCCCTGCGGCGGTATTAGATTCGCGATCTTCAAAAAATCGAACATGGTGAACCTCCTCGTTTTGGCCGGAATTTCATTCTCCGGCTTTCTGAATTCAAGAGAATCTCTCAGCAACGCTCCACGATTGATTCGATCGATCTGAGCGGAAAGACTTCGATTACAGGATCCCCGTCTCCATCGCCGTCGGCGGTGATCAGAATCCTCGGCTCGCCGGTGTCGGAATCGACGGTAAAGTAAGCGTCTGCCACACATTTCCCTTTCTCGTCGAAGAAGCCGACCCTCAGTTCCCGGTAGGCGTCTGCATCTCCGGCCGGCTCGGCGACAACCTTGTACCGGGCCGGCTTTTCGGCATAGACAATCGGATCGACAGTGATCTTCGGGTCATTATTTTTCATCATCTCCTCACGTTTTGGGCCAGCCGGCATCATCGTCAGGGACGATGGAGAGCGCTCTGCATGGCGGCCCCTTCATACCGGAATTCTTTCTTAGCGATCTTATGGGAACAACCGAAAACAGTTGAATATTCCTGATTCTCTGGCTCTGTCTGCCTCCATTCCGGTGATGTAAGCGACCTCGCTTCCTTTCACGTGGGTCCAATCATCCGGATCGCTTAGCCATCGACAAATCAAGTTGTGGGTGAACCGAACCTTTCTCCTTTTGCCATGATCGTATCTATGGAACGGCTCCGGCAGAGGCTCCAGGATCAGTAAATCGTTTTCACTCTGCTCGACGATACGGTGCTCCCACTCGTGTTTTTCGATGACTTCCCCAGTCCCTTCCCTTTCGTAGGTAGAGTAGTCGCACTCATGTTTGCGATACCTGCATTTGCTCATGGTGATCCCCTTGTCTTGCTTTAAAGTTGACGAGCCAGTTTTCGGCGTCGTCGATTTCACAAGTGATTTCCCGATTCAGACACTCTTTCCTGACGATCCCGGGGAATAGCTCGATGAGCTTCTTAACCTTCCTGATATCCCATCGATCGATGATTTTGTCCGCCTCTCGGTACCAGCGGTCCAGGAGGGTTCTCGGATCGATCCTCTCTTCAATGGCCGGCAAGAGGACAAGAAAGTCTTTTTCCTGCGGAAAGAAACAGCCGTTCGCGCGACCTACTCCGACCTGCTCTTTTGCTTTTTTCTTGAGGGTCTCGAATTTATAAACGACGTCACCCATGGACATTCCCTTCCAACTCCCACGTCTCCTCGATCGGCTGGATGACGTCGGCGACTTGGGCACGGGTGTGATCGTGATTGTCATTGAGGCAGCTGATCAGAGCAAAGAGCCCCTCTTTTTCATCGCCGCAGACGGGGCATGGATACTTCTGATCTTGCTTCTCCAGGAGGATTGGGAAAAAGTCCTCGAGATCTCGCGTGATCGCGTCTTCATCTAAAGAAACCAAACCCGAGGCGTAATCGTGTATCTCCAGATAGGCCCCTCCTGCGGCACACGAGAGGATCTCGACACCCTGGTCGGTCACGGCAATGTCTAAAAACCTGTTCTTTGTCTGCTTCCCTTTGGCATCTCGGATCGCTTCGTGAAGCCTTAATTTTCTATTTTGCTTTTCTGTCATGAGACTCCTTTCTGGGGACAAGAGATCCCCGGCTGATGGCCATGAGGATCTCCTTGCCGTGGAGGGTCTTCTGGGGCTTTGTATAGACGATGGCCCTCGCGAGAATGGTCCGGACGGCGTCTTCCAGTGCCGGCAGGGCGTCGGCTGAGAGCCGAAATCCCCTCTCGCGGGACATAGGCCCGCACTTTGGATTTCTGGATCATTCCGCCGCCTCCTCGAATGCGAGCCGGTAGGACTCAGGGCTGTAAGACTCCAGATCGCGAAAGCTGCCGGCAAGCTGTGGGCCGGTGCTGTGGAGCTCATCCGAGATCTCCGCATCCCGGTCGATGACGACGTATCGGGCGTCGATGTAGCCGGGGATATAGACATTCTCCACAACCCCGTCTTCGATGAGGATGATGATTTTGACCGGGTTTGTCATCGATCCGCAAAAACAAAACCTTATGTTGCGGTATCCACGGGGATGGCCCTCCTCAATCTTGCGTCTTCTCTCTTCTCCAGGCCCCAGCAGATGACGCCTGCATCGGCGGCATACCGGTTCCTTGCAAACCTTGCAAACAGTCGTGTCCATCGCTGCTTGTCCTCCTATTTCTGAATTTCAGATAATTTCTTCTCAAAACAGGACCCGCAGAGCATCATCGGGACATAAAAGTGTCCCTCCTGGCGGACCGCGATCCGGTGGAATTCCGGACCTTCTCCGATGAACCCGTGGATCTCCGGCTCTTTTGCGCCGCACTGACCGCAGGGGAAATAGAACGGCTTCCCGCCGGCGAGTCCGGCCTGCCATTTCCTCGGCGGTGTCAGCTCATATAGGTTCATGGGGCGCCTCCTTCGGCTTTTGCGATCGCGGCTCCGAGAATTTCGCACACTTCCGCATTTGATAGCGGCGATACTTGGCCCGATCCAAGCAACTGACAGTGGATAAGCGCTTCTTTGCACGCACACAGCAGATCCGGTGTCGCCTCGATCAGTATGGCATCCGCGATTTGCCGGGTCCCTACCCCCTCGATTCGACAGACCGTTCCAGGCGCTCCGAATTCAACCGGATCGCCTCGACCAAAGATCATGTATCCCCCGACCACCTTGCGGCGCTTCCAATGTGCAGGCGTAGGCTCGATCATGCCGCTTCTTCCTTTCCTGAATTTCAGATTCTTACAATTGATTTATCCGTTTTGAAAACCGGTTTCCCGTTGCAGCCACGCCGGCATGCCTTGGGCCGTAAAGCCGCAGGAAAGAAGAGAATCGATGAATTCCTTCTTCGGCCGGGCAACCAGCTTGGAAATCGACTCCCCCTTGTTCTGAAGATAGTCAGTCAGGCCGATCTCCTTCGCGGTGGCTTCGATCTCCGCTTTGGTCAAAAGCTCCAGGTAGGCCCGATCGATTTGAAAAAGGGTCTCCGGGGTGGCTCCAAGATCGGTGAAGACCATCTCCTCGATCAAAGGAAGAGAGAATTTATCGAGTGCTTTCAGCGCCATTCTGCCCGCCGCGGTCATCAACTGCTCCGCGTTCAAGACGCGCAGTCTCGGATAGAGTTTCCCCGGATTGGAATCAAAACCGTCACAAGCCAGGTTGAGCTCTTTGAGGGTGGCATCCCCCGTCCAGCTCCTCCCCCAGGAGGTGTCTTTCATGGCAAGAATAATCAGCCGCAGACGATTCTCCGGGGTTTCCGGAAAATGAGCCGCCAGATATTCCTGATATTTGTTCCTTTTGAAATCCTTCACCCGCTGGGGGGCGTTCGCCGGGGTCATCTTTATTGGAACCGGACTGGTAGATGATTTTTTCTCTGTTTTATTGTCTTTCGCGTTTCCGGTTCCGCTTTTCTTGGATCCTGATTTCTTTTTCTCCGCATTCCCTCCCCGGAATCGCGCCGCGCGCTCGTCATAGCAGGGGCGGTTCGTGCAGATATTCTGCCGCAGCGGGTGGCCCTCCGAGGAGATGAAGACGACCAGGAACTTGCAGCTCTGGCAATCCCGCAGACTCTCTTCCCCCAGCTCCGCCTTGTTGTGCATGACGGCCCGGGTCTGATCGATCTCGGGGGGAAGATCGTCGAGGCCGATCCGGATCTTTCCGGCGATGACCGCGCGGGGCCCCATCTCTTCGATCTGCTTCGCCAGCGATTTCGCTCTCTCAAGCTCTTTCTCGCTCCAGCACGGATCGTAGAGGCAGCGGCCCAGACCCGAGGCCTCACGCGCGAAGAGATCCGGCTGACCGGCGCTGTTATGGGGACATTGAAGGCAGTCTTTGGTGTCGAAGACGGCATTGATAAGCCGCCGATCGTTCTGATGGGTCAGCAGATTTGAGAGCTGAACCGCGTTGAGACTCTGCTCCTCCACCGTGGCGAGCATCGTTTTCTGCCGCTCGTCCGGAAGACAGGAGAGCAACTCGCTGACTGCGAGGCCGATCGCGCCGCGCCTCACCTTCTGCCGTACCTCCGGGATCAGATGAAGCAGCTTCATCCGCCGGCGAATGTACTCTTCGCTCCGGTTGATCATCGCGGCGAGGTCCTGAATCGATTTTTCCGCCAGCTGCCTCTCGAAGGTCTCCGCCTCATCAATGGGGGAGAGATCTTCCCGCTGAAGGTTCTCGGCAAGATGGATCGCCTCGATCTCCTCCTCGCCGGCAGACTCCAGGATATGGGCAGCAACCGTCTCATACCCGAGATTGACGTAGGCAAGATACCGTCGCTCCCCTGCGATCAAGCAAAACCCTCCCTCCTGCCGGGGAACCACCGTGATGGGGTTGATCAGACCGTTTTCCCGAATGTCGGCCTGCAACTGTTCCAATGCCTTCGGATCGATAAACTGACGGCTATTCTTGTGGTCCCGATGAATCTCCGTTACAGGAATCGATTTAATCATCGTCTCTACATTCATGCGCGAACTCCTCTTTTAAAGAAGCGAATACTTTCCTCGGGTCCGGAAGAGGTTTCCATCCCTTGATGCGAACCCCAAAACAGAGCGTGGGCCCTTGAAGCTCTCTGCCAGTGTAAGCCGTATATCTCTGCCAGACCGTCCCGGATGAGTGCGGCATCATCTGGGAAGTCCAATCGATTAGAGGACACCAGGTTGCTCCTTGAAGATCGCAACGGCCTGATCCCAGTCTTGATCGCTTACATGGGGCAGACGGATGATCGTGTCATTGCAGCGATAGCAACTCCAGCGCGGCCGTCCCGAAGAATGGGTGGTGTTGTATTCCACCTCATGGATCCGGTCCTCGATCGGGTCCGCCGCAACGCGGTTCTCCGCGGAGGAAGTCTCCGGCTCTGTCGGACGGAGAAGCGCCTCCCCACTGGAGAGGGCTGCCCGCGTTTTTTCGATCCACATTTCAAGCGTCAGACGCGAGAATTTCAGATTGACGGTGCGCGCCTTCTTATCCGTATTTCTGGCCTCGGCATACTCCAGCATTTCCCGCAGCGCCGAAGTCAACTCTCCTATCACCCCCGCCTCAAACGCGGAAGTACCGATGCCCTCACAGATGTTCCAGAGGACAACCATCCGACGCGCATCCTCTTCTCTGTTGAAGCTCGCCACAATGAAGCCGTCTGAATAAGGGGTCACCCGCGCGCAAAGCGGGGAGACTGAACTGCCACGATCAAGATACAGGGGTCCAGGCGTGTGTCCTTTTTTCTCTTCTGTCAATTTTCTTCTCCTTTTGGTGAGATCAGAAGTCATCCCGGTGTGCGAGCAGATGCCCGTACCACCGCCGCATCTCCTTTGTTTCGAACTGATAAACACGGACCCGCTTCCGAATGTCTTCCAAACGGTGGCGATCCCTTCGCATCCATAATTGCCAGTCGGGATCGAATTTCCGGCCCCTCCCATCGAGGCCTCCGTATTTGGTGATGCGCCGATCGAGGGCATCGATAAACTCTTTCCGCCAAGCCCGCAGATCCATCGGCCTGTCACTCCAGCGTATTTTGATTTGGCCGCCGGCGCGGGTAATCTCAAACGCCTTTCGGACAAACCTGAGATACTCTTTTACGAAAGGATAGGTCCATTTCGTGGTCATCGCTCCTCCGGGTAGCAGAGGGTCACAATCCATCCTTCGGGGTGTCTCTCGGGAATGCCCCAGATCTCTCCTGTGGAATGCGGATAGTAAATGATCCCCGAGACCCCTTTCGCGAAGCTCCGGGAGACCGATTCCAGGATGAGATGACAATCCGGAAGGGCGGCGACGGTGCTGGTGGCGACGAACCGCACGGATCTCGGCGCCGGTTTGTAATTCTCGTATTCCGGCGGGATGGGACAGCACTTTAATCGCAGGAATCGAAGCATCCATTCCACACCCCAATCCCCGCAATGGCCGCAGTAGGCCATGCCTGCGACCTCATCACAGGAAGCAAGATAAGCCCTCGCCTCCTCGATCGTCGCCGGATCCTTCTCATAGCAATTGGCGCAGTCCGGACAGACCGGATGATTGCAGGAAGGGCAGGCGATGACATCCGATTTTGGAATCGGTTTCTCGAACCTCACCTCTTCCCCATGAATCCTGCAATAAAACCCCTCCATACGAATCAGGGATAAGACCGCCTCTTTCTCTAAACGGGCCGCCTTCCGATAGAGCGATGCGACCTTCTCGTCGATCGCCCGGTCCAGATCATCTTTCGGATCAGGGGATCCGACACCGCGCCCGGTCTTTTGGGCCAATTCGTTGGCCTCCTCCGTCAATGCTTTGATCCGGTTTGCGATATCCGCCGGAAGATGCCGATCATTTCCGCTCCGGATATACTGGCCGTTGTCGTCCACCGGAGGATAGGAGATCAGACCGAACCCCAGCGCCACATCGGCGTCATCACCGGGGTCGACATGATCCCACAATAGAGGCAGATGGATGCCGCTTTTGGTCTTCGTCAGCGTGGTGGTCAGAAACGCGATCTCCTCTTCAGCGTATTTGCTTCTTAAATCCTCCTCCCGCTCCGGGACCGGATTCTCCAATAGCCACGTCACGAGATCATCGCATCCGATTCCTTCTTTGATCTCTCGCCAATCTTGCGCCGAAAGATGTCCCTCGAGCCATTCCACAAAAGGTTGCCTTCGCTCACCTCCGACCTTCACCTGCTCGATGTAATATTCGGTCTCGCGTTCGATGATCCGATCGAAATCCTCTTCCCTCAGAGCGTCATACAGATTGCAGCCGATCCGGTTCGTCAATTCATATCGGAATTTCACTTCCACGATATCTCTCCTTAAAATAAAGAGGGGCCCTCCTCGTGTCGACGAAGAGAGCCCCTCTTTGACATTCCCGGTTTCTTATTGATTCGTGGGGAGTTCCCTGATTTGGATCTCTCCTTCTTTGACTTCCACCACAAACTGGCCGCCGTCGAGCGCTTCCGTATACTCCCGAAGCGCACTTGCAATCAGAGCAGCCGGATCCCCCTTAATGATCGCGAGATTCGCGCGGAAGTTCTCCATCGCCGCATCGAAGCCGGACCCGTCGAAGTCCTCTCCCTCGGTCTGGAAATAGAAAGCCTGGTCGATCGGATAGTCAAAATGCAGCGGACGATCGATGACCCAGAAGGTGTCGTTGAGGAAGGCGTCTTCCGTCACTTCTTTTGTTCCGTATCCTTCCAGGGTCAGGGAGAACCGCTTGCAGACAACGACCTTCCTCCCCCACCAGGCTCCTTCCGCCACGATGTCGCTCTTTTGGACCGAGGCCGACACCTCGCGTTTGTAGAACGCCTCGGTCTCCTCGCCGAAGGGGGATTTTGAGAACCAGTGATCCGGATCACTCCATGTGTCCAGGATCGGAAGCCCAAAGGCGTACATGGCATAGAGATGATCGAGGGTGTCATCCGCCGGATAGAGACTCGATCCCTCTTTCAGGAAACGCAACTCCGTGTTAACGGTCGGAATTTCTACAGGGGCGCCAAACGAATTCTCCTGATTTTCTCCCTCGTAGTGAGACAGATGCATCGGAGCAATCAGCTGACTCCAGCGGGACACCGGAATCGGAAGATCCCGGATCACCTCATAACACCCCCAATCCAGAAGGCATTCGAAATACTTCTGTGCCTCGCCCGAGGCTTTGATGTGGTTTGCGGCCGCTTTCACGACTTTGTCTTGTAGCGCTCTGATTCCCTCCCCCGTGTCGTTCGACTGATACAACCGGTCCCGATCCGGCACCCGGACACGCCATCGATCACCGTGTAAGTGCATATAGACCCGCATGCCGCTTCGGGAGAAGTTCGGCCAGGTCCGCAAACCGTCCATAGCACTCGAAATGACCAGGCCTTGCAGGAAAGTCACTCCTTTTGTGGTAGAATCAAACTCCGGGTTCAATTCCACCAGAGCCACCCCGTCCGGGAGATCGAACCGAAGTCCCTTCCAGACATCCAATGCGTACGGCCGGCAGAGAGATTCTGTATTCAGATACACCGGGATCGGAAATCCGCAGACGGTTTGTTCAAGATACCTTTTGAGTTCCCGGATCTGTTCTTCTCTCTTGGCGTCTACAATCGATTTCTTCAGATGCAGGATGATCGACGTTCCGGACTGGATCTCGCACGGCTGTAAGGTGATCGGCTCCCCCGAGAGAATCCGGCCGCTGTGCAACACCGCGCGCTGTCCCCGGGATCGGATCTCAACCGTCACGGCGGCATAGAGAGCCGCATAAAACCCCATTCCGAAGGGGTTTTCCCGCTCGATTATCTCAGGCTCCCATCCGGAACGACCCAGGGTGAGAAGCGATTGGAAATCCGAGATCCCGGATCCGTTGTCGTCGATTCGAAAATAGTTCGGGTCACTGCGGTCGGTGTGGATGTTGATCCGGCTGGCCCCGGCGCGCCGGGCGTTCTGCAGAAGCTCCCGAATCCAGATCCGCTCCCCGGAGAAGACCTCCCCGAAATTCTTCATCATGGCATTCAGATTCACATCGATCTTGATCGATCGCATCTCTTCGGTTTGCATCCATTTCCTCCTTAATTTTCCTTGATTTTCATTTATCAAATCCGATCATCCCACAGGTTGGAATCGTATCTTTCTCTTTTGCGCCGTCCCAGCACCGCTCAGAATCCGCTGAGCTTTTTGCATGACGGCAATCAACTCCTCCGTCTTCTCAATCAGGTTCCCAATTCGCTTTTGGGTGAACCCGCTTGAATTAAAATCCGTCAGATACCTCTGATACCGCGCTTGCATCTCCATTAAATCGAGCGCGGATAGCGCCTCATTCTTCCCCCTGACTTTCACCGCATCCTGCTCGGCCAATGTGAGCAGAAGCCGCGACAGCTCCGCCGCCAGAGCGTTTCCTGAATGAAGCAGCGGAAGAATCCTCTGTTTTTCCGGCAGGGCCCCCTCGATCAGACCCCGCCGCCAGGGCTCTCCCAGGGCGGAGGTGAATTCGGCATTGGCAGCTCGACCGATCGCATTGAACTGCGTTACATGGGCCGTAAGAAGAAGCCGCCTTCCCCGGATCTTGCCGAGGATCTCCTTTTGCTCCGCCTCCGGGAATGCTTCCAGGATTTCAGAGATCTCCTTTTCCTTTAGTAGATACATCGAGAGCGGATACAGCGCTTGTTTTAGAACCGGGTGTGCGGCATCGAAAGAGACCCCGTTGAAGGGGCCATGCCGCTCTGTGATCTCGCGCAGGGCCAGAGCCGGGTAGATGGCAGAGAGAATATAAAACCGGGAGAAGAAGCGATCGGAAACCGAGAGAATCACATGGAAGGCCTTCTTCACTTCCACCGCCACGTCGGAGGCTACAGGCGTATTTTTTCTCTTCTTCGCAAAGATTTCCCGGAGCGGGTTGCTGCGAAGTGTTTTCTCAATCTCCTTTCGGACCGGAATATTCCATCGCTCCGAAAGTTCAACCATCCATCGGTTCAGATCCTCGAACGTCCCGATCTGATGAAACCGCTTATTGTTGACCTCTTCGATCCACTTTTCATACCGGCTCGCCTCCTCGCTGTCATACCGCTGCTTTGCGGAGGTCCGCTTCGCCCCCAAATGGGCCCGTAAGCCGTCTTTGATTCGGCCGAAGATCCGAAGCAGGTTTGCGGATTGCATCATCCGCATGGAAGGGCCCAGCAGCTGGCGATCGAGACTCTTCCATCGTGAGGAAGAAAGACACAAATCGACAAAGGAGGGGAGTTGCTCCTGGTGAACCTGGATGATCCCGCACTCTGAAAAAGCGCTCTGTTTTCCGTTGGCCTCTCTTGCGGAGAGGAAGACATTGATCGAGATAAAACACTCCGCCCTGATCTGTCTCTTCTCCGTGATGTTCTCCCCATCGAACACGTAGGCCGGCATCGAGACGGGGACTAACCCGGCGTCGTTTTGAGAGAACGGCTGGCCGGTGATCGCCAGGATCATCATCGGGTGGCTGATGTGCCCCGACGCATGGCGGACTCGCTTGAAGTTGCGGGATCGC
>SCUR01000250.1 GCA_004297235.1 Candidatus Manganitrophaceae bacterium
CTTCCGATCTCAGATCCATCACTTGGACCACCGTGCCGTAGGGGACCTCCCGATCGGCACGAAGATAGATCGACACATCCGGAGAGGCTCCCTTCAACGACTGAAGCCTTCCCTCCAAACGGGCCAATCCGACCTCTTCCTTGTCTAAATAGATTACTTGGTTTTTTTCAATCGTCAATACTTTTCTCTCATCCGACTTGATGGTATTGGTCGCCGCCTGCGGCAGCTTGATATCCATCCCCCGATAGAGAAGCGGAGCGGTCACCATAAAAATGACGAGCAGGACGAGCACCACATCGACCAGCGGAATCACGTTGATCTCGGCCATCAATCTTCGATGGCGGTCTGTCGAAGACGGCATCATCGGCGCTCTCTCCTGCTGAAAAAAATCTGAAACAACGCGCTTGTCCACGCCACGCTGGAGGCATCTTCCCCGGCCCCGGCTTCGCCCTCGGCTGGGGAGAAAGAGGCTATCTCACCTTCCGGCCGCTCTGCAGATTGAACAACTTCTCTTCCACCATGGAGGTGAGCTCCGCCCCGAAGACTTCCAGTTGGACTTCCATTTTTCGGATTTTATTCACGAAGATATTATAGGCCACCACCGCCGGAATCGCGACAAAGAGGCCAGCCGCCGTAGCGATCAGCGCCTCGGAGACGCCGGGGGCGACCGAAGCGATGTTGGCGTTTCCCTGTCGGCCGATTTCCTGGAAGGAGTCGATGATTCCCCAGACGGTTCCAAAAAGTCCGACAAAGGGGGCGGTGTTCCCCACCGTCGCGAGAAAATGAAGGTAGCGCTCCTGATGGGCCATCTCGTCTTGCACGCCGCTCTGAAGGGTGCGTTGGAGGCTGGCCAAGAGCATGGGACGATTTCCATCGATGGCGGGGGGAGCGCCCTCTCCCCCCTTTTCGAGGTAGGGGTGCATCTTGTCGATGGCCGCTTGATAGACCATCACCATCGGACCTTCATTCCGCTGAAGGGCTTTCTGCTGAATCTCCATCAGGTCGTCGATCTTCGAGAAGAGGACGAGAAACCGCTTGTTCTCGGCTTCGGCCTTCCGCAGGGTCATCCATTTATATAAGATGATCGCCCAGGTAAGGATCGAGGAGAGAAGAAGGACGGCCAGGACAAACTTTGCGACAATACCTGCGGAAAGAACCAGCTCAAAAATGGAAGCATGTGAACCAGCGCTCAAAGGCAAAAAGTTGGATCTCCCTTCGATAAGCGCGCCCACCTTCGGGGTGAGCGGAAAGAATTGGGTGCAGTCGGGGGACGGTGCCTCTCGGGAAAGGCAAGGTGGCGGGGCCGACGAGGATCGAACTCGCGACTTCCGGCGTGACAGGCCGGCGTTCTAACCAGCTGAACTACGGCCCCCCAGGACCCACTTCAATTTTTATTACAACGGGTCGAACATGAGAACCGAAGGCTCGATTGCATCTCGGTCTCAATCTCCTGACCCTCTGCCAAGATGGTAGGCGGAACAGGGATTGAACCTGTGACCTTCGGCTTGTAAGGCCGACGCTCTCCCGACTGAGCTATCCGCCCGATGTCGACCTGCGCGCGCCACACATCCACCGCGCGCGCTCGGCTCTTGTAGCTTGATCATCCGGGCAATGTTTTGTAGAATACTACCAACTTTTTTGTTTGTCAACAAAAACGGAGCCCGGACCGATTGAAAATACGACTCTCTGCTATTTTTCTTACCCTTCTGATCGCGGGATGCACGCAGCCGGTTCCGAAGACGCCGCCTCCCCCTCCGGCCCCTCCGCGCTTCGTCAACTTTGAGACCGGCGCCAATGTGAAGAGCCTCGCCTTCGAAGGAGAGGATCTCTGGCTGGGATTGGCCAGCGGCCTCATCCGCTATGACACCCGCACTCCCGACCGTCACGAGATCTTCACCACCCGATCGACACAAGGTCTCCTGGCCAAGGGCATTTACAAGGTCGCGGTCGATCGGCAAGGAAGAAAGTGGGTCGGCACCTACGGCGGCGGCCTCTCCCGGTTCGACGGGAAGGAGTGGGTCACTTACACACCGTATGGCGGCGGGCGGATCACGTATGACGCCGCCTGGACGATTTATCCGGCCGGCAGCGGCTTGGGCGACCTCTGGGTCTATGATATTTTTTTCGATCCGGACGGCACCGCTTGGATCGCCACCTGGAAGGGGGTCAGCCGCTTCGACGGGAAGACCTTTAAGACCTATACCGAAGAAGACGGCCTCCTCGACAAATGGGTCTATGCGATTGCGAAAGACCACGACGGAAACTTTTGGTTCGGAACCGAAGGGGGGATCAACCGCTTCGACGGAAAACGCTGGACCGGCTATACCCATCGCGACGGCCTCGGCGCCGAGATCGCCGCCCCCTCCTCGGGCGGGGCCGCTTCGTATGAGGAGAAAGGCCACCACGGCCAAGGAAGCAAGGAGAACGAAACCGCCAACCCCAATTTCGTTCTCGATATCGCCGTCGACCGGGAGAACAACATCTGGGTGGGCACCTGGGGCGCGGGGCTCTCCCGCTTCGACGGGAAGCGATGGACGAGCTACACCGCCGGCAGCGGAACGATCGGAGGGAACTACGTTCACGCCGTTGAAATCGACTCCAAAGGAATTCTCTGGGCCGGGACCGATCGCGGCGTCTCCCGCTTCGACGGGAAAAATTGGAAGAGCTACACCACCGCCGACGGCCTTCAGGACAACAACGTCTTCTCGATCGCGTTCGATGCGCAAGGGAACAAATGGTTCGGCACCTGGACCGGCATGAGCAAGATGGAAGAGTGAGAACAATTGCGGATTTCAGATTGCGGAATGCGGATTAAAAAGAAAATTTCTTTTGCTCTTCAATCCGCAATCCGAAATCCGCACTCCGCAATCGTCACCCTCCTCCTCTCCCTGATCTTCCTGGCCGGATGCGAGAAGGGGTCCGGAACCCTCTTCTCGATCGCACTCCATCCGAATCGCCTCGAATCTTTTTGGTAGGGCTCTTCATCTTTATCCTCTCCCGCTCACAATGGGACCCTCGGGAGGGTTCCCTCCCCTCGGCCGACACTTCTCCGACCGCCCTTCGCCGTTTGAAGATGAAATAGGATGGTGCTATACTCGGCCTTATGCGTTTTTTAGTCGTCGAGGATGAAGAGAAGGTCGCGCGGTTCGTCCGGCGGGCGCTTGAAGAGGAAAGTTATGCCGTCGATGTAGTCGGCGACGGGGAAGCGGCCATGGATCAGATCGAGGTGATCCCGTACGACTTGATTATTCTTGATTTGACCCTTCCGAAAAAGGGAGGGTTGGAGGTTCTCCAATGGCTGCGGCAGAAAGGGCACAAGATGCCGGTCCTCATCCTCACCGCCCGGACGGCGGTTCAAGATCGGGTCAAGGGGCTCGACGTCGGCGCAGACGATTACCTGGTCAAACCCTTTGCCATTGAGGAAATTCTTGCCCGGATCCGCGCGCTGCTGCGGCGGGGCGGCATCACGGCGCCGCTTCTCCAGGCGGATGATCTCACCCTCGATCCGGTTTCCCACGAGGTCCGCCGCGCGGGCCAGAAAATCGAATTGACCACCAAAGAATACGCTCTCCTCGAATATTTCTTGCGAAACCCGAACCGGGTCCTCACCCGATCGATGATCTCGGAGCATGTCTGGGATATCCATTTCGACACCTTTACGAATGTCATCGATGTCTATGTCAATTACCTTCGGAACAAGATCGATCGCGGTTTCAAGCGTCCCTTGATCCAGACCATCCGCGGAGTCGGCTATGTCCTCAAGATCTGATCTGAAGCGGTCGAACTGGACCGCCTCGATCCGGGGGCGGCTGGCCCTTTGGTACGGCACGATCCTCGGAGGGGTTTTCCTCTTCGTCGGCATCCTGCTCTACGTCTATCTTTCGAAAAATCTCCATACCGATTTCGATCTCTCGCTCCGCTCGACCGCCGAGGCTTTGGCACGGGCTTCGCTCGACCGCAGCCCCCCCCTGCCGGAGCTCGACATCGAGGCGCTCCTCCAACAGTTCGACAATCCCGATCTCTCCAGTAATTTCTTTCAGCTCTTCGACCCGCGCGGCCGCTTCGGGGCCCGATCGCGGAACCTCTCCAAACGTCCCTACCCTTTGACGGAGCCGGCCCTCAACAACGCCTTACAGGGAAAATATACGTATGAAACGTTCATCGACTCCGATCGCGGGAAGATCCGATGGGTCACCTACCCCGTCATCCAAGACGGACGGCTGGTGAATATCCTCCAGGTCGGCGGCTCCCTCCGCAATCTGGAAGGAATGCTGCAGCGGCTTCGGCTGATTCTCCTCTTGATCTTCCCCGCCACCCTTCTGGTCGCCGTGACCGGCGGATGGCTCTTGACCCATCGGGCCCTGCAGCCGGTCGATGCGATGGCACAGGTGGCGCGTCAAATCACGGCCGGCGATCTCTCCCGCCGGATTCCGCTCCACGCGGGGCAAGATGAGCTCTCCCGGCTGGCCGAGACCTTCAACGCCATGATCGCCCAATTGGAAGAGTCGATCCAGCGCCTTCGGCAATTTTCCGCCGACGCGTCCCATGAGCTTCGCACCCCGTTGACGATTCTCAAGGGAGAGACCGAGCTCGCGCTGCGCCAAGCCCGGTCGATGGAAGAGTATCAGCAGACGCTCGCCAGCTCGCTGGAAGAGATCGACCGGATCTCCCGGATCGTTGAAGAGCTCTTCCTTCTCTCCAAGGCCGATCTCGGCGAGGCCCGGCTGGAGAGAAAACCGGTGGCGCTCGCCCCTCTTTTCAGGGAAACGCTCGCGCAGATGGAGCTCCTTGCAAAAGAGAAAGAGCTCTCGCTCCGCTTCGAATGCCGCGAGGAGGCGACGATCACCGGCGATTCCGACCGGATTCGGGAGCTGCTCCTCAATTTGGTCGAAAACGCCATCCGGTATACCCCCCCGCAAGGGAGGATCGTGGTGACCCTCGCCCGGGAGAGAGGTCACGCGCAGATCACCGTGGCCGACACAGGGATCGGCATTCCTAAAGAAGATCTTCCCAAGATCTTCGACCGCTTCTATCGCGCCGATTCCGCCCGGGAGATCCATCCGAAAGGAAGCGGCCTGGGACTCTCCATCTGCCGCTGGATCGTCCATGCGCACGGCGGAACGATCCAGGTCGACAGCACCCCCGGTCTCGGCACCCTTTTTACCATCCGATGTCCTCTAAGGTTGTGAGCAAATCCTCTCCCGTCGCCGAGCGGCCGATCTGCGGCGCACCGCGTCGTTGCTCCTCCTCACCGTAGCCGCCGGCGGCGCCTCACGCCTCGCCCTGCTTGCATCTTACCCGCCCAGCTCGGTCCGAGGATTTGCTCACAACCTCCGCGCAACGATTAGAAACTTTTAATCTTCAATTAATCCCCCCTTAACCTTACTGATTTAAAGTCATCTTCAAGATAAGCGGTTCAATCCAACCATTCTTTTAATCGGGAGGTTTCTTTCACCATGAAAGCAAGGAAGATCCTGGCTCCAATATCCTTTCTCATGTTGGGTTTCATCCTCGGGAGTTTTCTCGTCTCTCAACTTCATCTCTTCTCGCTCGGTCAGGCGGCGGAGGTCCGCCGCGAACCGGCCCCTCTGCCGGGGGTCTCTCTTCCGGCCGAAGGACTCTTTACCGAAATCGCAAAGCGGGTCACCCCGGCGGTGGTCAACATTTCCATTACGCGGGACGTGAAGGAGGGAGAAGACGACTCCGCGCTTCCCCCGATGTTCAACGACCCTTTTTTCAAGCGATTTTTCGGCGATCCCCCCTCCGAGCGGCAAGTCCCGCCGCGGCATCGGCGTTCACAGGGAATGGGATCGGGGGTGATCGTCGATCCGAACGGCGTCATCATCACCAACAACCATGTGATCGATAAAGCCGACGAGGTCAAAGTGCTTCTCGCCGACAAACGGGAATTCAAAGGGAAGGTCATCGGGAGCGATCCGAAGAGCGACCTCGCCGTCGTGAAGATCGACGCCGAAAATCTGCCGGCCGTGCCGTGGGGGAATTCAGATCAGCTGCAGGTGGGAGAGTATGTGTTGGCGATCGGGAATCCGTTCGGGCTCAATCAGACGGTGACAATGGGAATCGTCTCGGCGGTCGGGCGGGCCAACGTCGGCATCGCCGATTACGAGGACTTCATCCAGACCGATGCGGCGATCAACCCCGGCAACTCCGGCGGCGCGATGGTCAATACCCGCGGCGAGCTGGTCGGCATCAACACCGCCATCTTCAGCCGAACCGGCGGCTATATGGGAATCGGCTTTGCCGTCCCGAGCGAGATGGCCAAATCGGTCATGGAAAGTCTGGTGAAGAGCGGCAAGGTGGTTCGCGGCTGGCTCGGCATTTCCATTCAGGAGGTCACCCCGCAGCTGGCAAAGGAGTTCGGGCTGAAAGAGACCAAAGGGGCCTTGATCGGCGACGTCCTGCCCAACAGTCCCGCCGAGAAGGCCGGCTTTAAGCGGGGCGATATCCTCCTCACCGTCGATGGGAAGGCCGTGGAAGGCCCGGCCCAGCTTCGGAAATGGGTCGCCGCTTCCACCGGCAAGAAAATCAAACTGACCGTCTGGAGGGACAAGAAAGAAAAAGAAATCGAGGTCTCTCCCGGCGAGCAGCCGCAAGAGGTCGCCCTGGCGGGAAAACAGGACGGAAACGAAGCGTCGAGCGCCGCCTTTAAGGGCCTCCAGGTTCGCAACCTGACCCCCGCCATGGAGCATCGATACGAACTGGTCAAGGGGCTTCAAGGAGTCGTGGTCGATCAAATCGAGGAGGGAAGCGCGGCGGAAGAGGCCGGACTGCAACCGGGAGATGTGCTCCTGGAGATCAACCGAAAACCGGTCCAAAATATCAGCGACTACGAACGGATCGTCTCAGCGCTCAAGAAGGATGAAAGCGCGCTTCTTCTCGTCCATCGTCGAGGGAACACCCTCTTCTTGACCTTGGGTATGGCTTAATTTTTACCGTTCCCGCCGACCGGCGGGGCGGCTTGCGACGCACCCCCGTCGCATCGGTCCTCCCCGAGCCGCCTCGCCGGTCACTTTTGTATTGAGGAGAAAAGATGAACCAGCCCATTTGGATTCGCGAAAGAAAATCCCCCGAACCTCCCGCCACCGCCTTCCGTCCGGCATTCAGGAAGCCGCGGCCGGTTCCACATCGCCACGGCGGCGGTCTGAGGCTCGTCGGCAAGGCCCCCCGCCCTCTCCCGGAGGGGAGGAAGGAATCCGATCCCGCGCTCATTGAAATCATTTTGATACAGTATCGATTCTTGATCCTTGTTTTTTCGGTCTGGATTTTCAAACGCTGAATGCTTATATAAAAAGGAAGTCATCAAACGAAAAAGTAGATGGAGGAATCCGCATGAAAGTCAAAACCCAAGAGGTCGGTCAGATCCGGATTAGAAAACCGCGCTTCGTCCGGGAGTATGATTCCGCTTTTGATATCGCCGCAGAGCTCCTCGACAGCGGCCACGCCGCGGTTCCGGTGGTCAGCCGCGAAGGCCGTCTGATCGGCGTGGTCAGCGAACAGGAGATCCTTCGCGCCCTTCCCGGCCCGCTCCGGCTGGAGGAGATCAAGGCGAAAGAGATCATGACACGGACCCCCTCCATTGAAGAGGAAACCCCACTCTCCGAAGCGAGCAAGCGCTTCGAAGAGACCCAGCTGCAATGCCTTCCGGTCGTCCGTGAGGGAATCCTGATCGGAACGATCACGAGGCACGACCTTCTCCGCACCCTGTTCGGCTGGGGAACGGGGGAATGGGAATAACATCGAGCGAATGCGGACTGAAAGACGGCCGGCGATCAGTTCCTGATCGCCGGCCCTTTTAAACAGGGCATCCTCTCGCGTTCAAGAACGGGCTGCGATCTCCCCCGATCGCAGCTTTTCTCATGGCAGTCTCTCCGGTTGTTTTCCCTTCGGATCTTTTTCAGGAGGAAAACCGATAGGGTAGAAAGAGGGTAAAGGTGGATCCTTTTCCGTATTCGCTGTCCACCTCAATTTTTCCTTTCAGCAAATGAGCGAGATCCCTGACAATCGCTAAGCCCAGACCGCTCCCCTTCGGTTTCTCCATTCCATCGACTTGATAAAAAACCTCAAATATCTTCGAGAGGGCTTCCGGCGGGATCCCGAC
>SCUR01000251.1 GCA_004297235.1 Candidatus Manganitrophaceae bacterium
CTTTTCCGAAACGGCGAGATCATCCGAAAAGTCCCCTCCGAGCAATTGGAATCGGTCCTCTTGTTCGAAGTGGAACAACTCGTTAAAGAGAGAAAGAAAACACGGGAGGCGACAAAGAAGGTAACGTAAGGCGTGAGGGGTGAAGTCAAAAGCTTTCATCTTTTACCCCTGACGCTTCACGCCTCACGCCTTACGTTATTTCGACTTAAAAGATGCGCTACTCCAAACTCCTCATACCGACTCTGCGGGAAGATCCGACCGAAGCGGAGGTGATCAGCCATCGTCTGATGCTGCGCGCCGGAATGATTCGGAAGGTCTCCGCCGGGATTTATAATTTCCTTCCGGTCGGGCTCCGTGTCCTCTCCAAGGTCGAAAAGATCGTCCGGGAAGAGATGGAGCATGCCGGCGCGCAAGAGATCCTGATGCCCGCGCTGCAGCCGGCGGAGCTTTGGCAAGAGACCGGCCGCTGGCAGCAATACGGGAAGGAGCTGATGCGGCTGAAGGATCGGCACGATCGCGACTTCTGTCTCGGTCCGACGCATGAGGAGGTCATCACCGACCTGGTTCGGCGCGAGGTCAAATCGTATCGCCAGCTTCCGCTCAATCTTTATCAGATTCAGAACAAATTCCGGGATGAGATCCGCCCGCGCTTCGGTCTGATGCGCGGCCGCGAGTTCATCATGAAAGACGCGTACAGCTTCGACGCCGATCTGGAGGGGGCGAAGGAAAACTATAAAAAAATGTACGACGCCTACCATAAGATCTTCAGCCGGTTGGGGCTTCGGTTCCGGGCGGTGGAGGCCGATACCGGTCTGATCGGCGGCAGCTCTTCGCATGAGTTCATGGTGTTGGCGCAGACCGGCGAAGAAGGGATCGCCTCCTGCACGAAGTGCGACTATGCCGCGAACGTCGAGCGGGCGGAGTTAAAACGGGGAGTCGGGGAACGGGGAGCCGAACAGGTCAAATCGCTGGAAAAAGTGCAGACTCCCGGAAAGAAAACGGTTGAAGAGGTGAGCGCTTTTTTAAAGAGCGCTCCCCAACAGCTGGTGAAGACCCTCCTCTTCGTGGCCGACGGGCGTCCCGTCGCGGTGCTGGTCCGCGGAGATCATCAGGTCAATGAAATCAAAGTCAGACGTCTGCTGGGGGTTTCCGAGCTTGCCTTGGCCGACGCGGCCAAGGTCGAGGCCTGGACCGGCGGACCTTCCGGTTTTTCGGGGCCGGTCGGCTTAAAGAATGTTGAAATCATCGGCGACCTCTCCATCGAGACGATGCCGGAGGCGATCGTCGGCGCGAATGAAAAAGACGCGCACTATCTCCATGCATCTTCCGGACGCGATTTCAAAGTCGATCGTTTCGCCGATGTCCGAAACGCGATTGCAGGAGATCTTTGTCCCCGGTGCGGCGCGCCGATGGCGATCGACCGCGGCATCGAGGTGGGCCATGTCTTCATGCTCGGCACGAAATACAGCGAAGCGATGAAAGCGACCTTCCTCGATCCGAAAGGGGAGGAGCACTTCTTCGTCATGGGCTGCTACGGCATCGGGGTCTCTCGAATCATCGCGGCGTCGATCGAGCAGAACCACGATGAAAAGGGAATCATCTGGCCGATGCCGATCGCCCCGTTTGCCATCCATATCATTCCGGTCCAAGATCAGTCGGAGCGGGTGATGATCACGGCGGAATTGATTTACGGATCGATGCTCCGGGCCGGGATCGACACGCTCATCGAAGACCGCTCCGAGCGCGCCGGGGTCAAGTTCAACGATGCCGACCTATTGGGAATCCCTTACCAAGTGGTCCTCGGGGAAAAGAATCTCCACGAAGGGTTCGTGGAGCTGAAAAACCGCCGGACCGGCGAAAAACAGAAGATCGAGGTGGAAAAAGCGATCGACCACCTTATCGAATTGGTCCGTGGGCCTCGAACTCAGCCATCCTCTTCATAGACTCTTTCTTCAACGTTCCCTCATTTTCTAAATCGGCATTCCGCCGATAAACTCCTGCGCAGGTCTCTGCTTTTTCCGATCGGGAAGGACGATGAAGCGTCGTCTGTCTTGCTAAACCGGAACTGATCTCTACCGACCCCATTTCCTTCCAAAGTCCCCTTCCTTATAATAGAAATAAGCAAATAAAGGGGAAGCTTGTCTTTTGGATATTCGGATTTATTTTATACAGAAGTGTGGAAAGGAAAAATATGGGTGCGAAGCGGGAGCCGCAACATAAAGCGTCCCGGCGATACGGCATGGACCTTTTCGGGACCGGCGGGGCATCTCTTCAGCGCCGGTTGAATGTCCCTCCGGGCGGAAACCGTCCCGGCGTGCGCCGGCCGACGGAGTATGCACGGCAATTGCGCGAGAAGCAAAAGGTGAAGGATATCTACGGCGTGCGGGAAGCGCAGTTCCGCCGATATGTCGCCGAAGCGCAGCGGTCGGGAGCGCCGTTGGGGCGGACCCTGCTGGAGATGCTGGAGCGCCGCCTCGACAATGTGGTTTATCGTTTGGGGCTGGCGCGGACCCGCCTGATGGCGCGTCAGATGATCAGCCACCGCCACGTTCAGGTCGACGGCGATACGGTCACCGTCTCTTCGTATCTTGTCTCTCCCGGTGAGAAGATCGCCTTGAAAGCCGACGCATTGGCGATGCCGGAAGTGCAGGAGGAGATGGAGGCGCGCCGGCCGACGGTCTCATGGCTTCGCCGCGATCAGGAAGGCGGAGAGGTGGTCGACCGGCCTCATCGGGAAGAGATCGATCTCGATATCAATGAATCGCTGATCGTTGCCTTCTATACGCGTTGACCGGAAGTTGTTGTCCGTCATCCCGACACCTTTTCCCTCAAGGATCGTCGAGATCCTCTTCATTTGAATTGACCTGTCGGGTGTGCCATATTCAATTGAGGCCATCGCAGAGTCTGAAGGGGGTTGATTCCGGTCAAAACCGAGTTATGTAAGGTTTTACAGGAGGGGATATGCGCTATCGCTGGATACGTTACCGCTACTCGGAGGTCGTTCACGATGTGGAGCCGCAGCCGCTGGAGGAGTTGTGGGGGGCGCGCCATCGGGTGATGATGGCCCGGCCGCAATGGCGGCCGCCGGTCGATCTTTATGAGACCGAAGAGAACCTGATTATTAAGGTGGAGATTGCCGGCCTGCGGGAAGAGGACTTCGAGATCACCCTGTACAACGATGCATTGGTCATTGAGGGGGTCCGCTCCTGGCGGCTCTCCGATGCGGCGCGCTTCCATGCGGTGGAAGTTCGTTATGGTCCCTTTCGAGTCGAGGTCCCCGTCGTCTTGAACGTCGATCGCGAACGGATCGGCGCGCAGTACGAGCTCGGCTTTCTCTGCGTCACATTACCGAAGATGGAGGTGAACCGATGACCGCGGATACGAAAGAAGATGTGAGAGGAACCCCCCTTCCGGATGTCTTGTCCGTCCTCCCGTTGAGGGATACGGTGGCTTTCCCGATGGCGGTCATTCCGCTGATTGTCGGCCAGGAGCGATCGGTCAAGCTGGTCGAGGATGCGATGCGCGCCAAACGTCTGATCGCCCTGGTGGCCCAGCGGAATGTCGAGGCGCGTCCCGCGGGGCCGGAGGACCTCTATCGTATGGGAACAGCGGCCGTTATCCAGCAGCTGCTCCGCGCGCCGGATGGAACCCTCCGCCTGTTGGTCCAGGGGCTGGAGCGAATTCGGATCCTCGACTTCGTTCAGACGGAGCCCTATCTGGTCGCGCGAATCGAGCCCTCGCCCGAGCACAAAGAAGAAGGGGTGGAGGTCGAAGCGCTGCTGCGCGCCGTCCGGGATTTGGTCCAACAGCTGGCGCCGCTGATTCCGGAGCTGCCGGAGGAGCTCAACAGCGCGATCCAGGTGCTCACCGATGCGCGTCAGGTCGCCTATCTGGTGGCGACGAGCGTTCCGATCTCGGTCGCCGCCCGCCAGGAAGTTTTGGAGCTCGACTCCATTCCGGGAAAATTGCGCCGGCTAATCGAGTTGCTGCAGCATGAGCTGGCGGTGAGGGAGCTCGGGAAAAAGATCACCCGCGAGACGGAAGAGGAGATGTCGAAAGCGCAGCGGGACTACATCCTCCGCGAGCAGATGAAGACGATCCAGCGCCAGTTGGGGGAGGAGAACCCCGAGCAGGCGGAGATCGAGGCGTTCCGCCGGAGGCTGGCGGAAGCCCCGCTTCCGGAAGAGGCAAAAGAAGAAGCCGAGCGCGAGCTGTCGCGGCTGGAGCGTCTCCCGCCGGCCGCCGCGGAGCATGGCTTGATCCGCACCTATCTCGATTGGCTTCTCAGCTTGCCCTGGGGCAAGCTGACCGGAGAAAAAATCGATGTCTCGCACGCCCGCCAGGTACTTGATGAAGATCACTACGACCTTGAAAAAATCAAGGAGCGGATTCTCGAATATCTGGCGGTGAGAAAACTGCGCGAAGAGCGCCGCGCCAAGGTTCCCTTGACCGGCGCCGGAGAGGCGGGGCATGCCGCGGAGGCCGGCCCTCTTCCCCGGACTCCGGAAGAGGAAAGTCTCCGGGAGCCGATTCTCTGTTTCGTCGGGCCGCCGGGGGTGGGAAAGACCTCCCTCGGCCAGTCGATCGCCCGCGCGATGGGCCGGAAGTTCGTCCGCATCAGCTTGGGCGGGGTGCACGACGAGGCGGAGATCCGCGGACATCGTCGGACCTACATCGGGGCGATGCCGGGGCGGATCATTCAGGCGCTTCGCCGGGCCGAAACGTTCGATCCGGTCTTCATGCTCGATGAGGTCGATAAGCTCGGCGTCGGGTTCCAAGGCGATCCGGCGGCGGCGCTGCTGGAGGTGCTCGACCCGGCGCAGAACCACGCTTTTGTCGACACCTATCTCGGCGTGCCGGTCGATCTGACGAAAGTCCTTTTTATCTGCACGGCGAACACCACCGAGACGATCCCCTCCGCGCTTCAAGACCGGATGGAGATCGTGACCCTCTCCGGTTATACCGAGGAGGAGAAGGTGCATATCGCCCGACGGTTTCTTCTGCCGAGGCAGCTTCGGGCGCACGGGCTTCAGGAGCAGGAGGTCGCGATCGAGGATGAAGCGATCCGGAGGATCGTTCGCGAATACACGCGGGAGGCGGGGGTCCGAAGTCTCGAGCGGGCGATCGCCGGCGTATTGAGGAAGGTGGCGCGTCGGATCAGCGAGGGAACGCCGACGCCGATCGTCGTCGGTGCAGACAAAATTCCGGAGTATCTGGGCCGGCCGCGATTCCTCAACGAGGTCGCCGAGCGGATCGATCGGCCCGGCGTCGCGACAGGATTGGCCTGGACGCCGACCGGCGGCGATGTGCTCTTTGTCGAGGCGACGATGATGCAGAGCCACGAAGAGCGGTTGATCTTAACCGGCATGCTCGGCGATGTGATGCGGGAGTCGGCGCAGGCGGCCCTTTCCTACGTTCGGTCCAATGCGGAACGGTTGGGGATCGACCCAAAGGTTTTTGACGGAAAGATCCTCCATATCCATGTTCCGGCCGGGGCGATTCCGAAAGATGGCCCTTCGGCCGGGGTCACGATGGTTTCGGCGATCGCCTCGCTTGTCTCCGGCCGGCCGGTGCGGAACGATTTGGCGATGACAGGCGAGATTACGCTGCGCGGCAAGGTGCTGCCGGTCGGCGGGATCAAAGAGAAGGTCTTGGCCGCCTACCGGTTGGGGGTGAAGACGGTCCTTCTCCCGCAGCGGAATGAAGGGGATCTGGAGGATGTTCCGGAGGAGGTAAAGCGATCAATCACCTTTATTCCGCTCGATTCGGCGGAAGATGTCTTGAAGAACGCGTTGGTTCCGGTCCCGACCGAAACCGGATTGTTGGTCTAACCGGCGAACCTTCTTATCGCTCCCTCTCCCACCCAACGGGGAGAGGGAGCTATTCTTCTCTTTTCTCTTGGCTCATGAATCAGATTCGATTGGAATGGGGCGTTGCCCCAAGTCCCGCCATTCTGAGTGCGCTCCGCAACCGAAAGCGCCTCACTTTTTCTTAATCACCCCGCACGCGGCCCGCGGTCCGGCATTGCCGATCGGGTCGGTCTTTTCGTCGTCTTCCGCGACGTGAATGACCAGCGCGGTCCCTTCGGGTTGGAGAAGAGAGTTCTTTCCTTCTTTGAAGGTGACCTGCTTCGTCGTCACTTCGGTCTTTGCGCTACCGTCCGAGCCGACCATCAGATTGGGGAGATCGCCGGCGTGCGGTCCTTCCGGACTCTTCAAGCCATGTTTTTTCCCTTCGGGATTGAGATGTCCTCCGGCCGATTTGAAGTCGGGCCCTTCGCATTTTCCGGCGGCGTGGATGTGGAGACCGTGCGGACCGGGGGAGAGTTTGGAAACGACGATCGCGATTTTCACCCCGTCGGCCCCTTCCGTCAAGGTCGCCGTCCCGATTTTTTCACCCTGTCCATTCTGAAACTCGGCTTCCCCTTTTGTTTCCGCAAACGCGGCGGAGCTGAGCAGAACCCATCCTAATGCAGCCAGAACAGCATACCTCATGTCGGTTTCCTCCTTTTCGTCGATGTCGGTTCATGGTGTGGAGAAGTGATCCGTATCCCTTGTTCGATCGGGACACCGGGCGGGAATAATCGGAAGAGTATAGGATGGTTCGGTGCGGGGAGTCAAGAATCTTTGAGGGAGAGTAGTGTCCTAATTTGCGAGATGCGAATAGTTGGAATGGGGCGTTGCCCCAAACCCCACCGTGGGGCCGCCACGCCGCGGCCCCTTCGGCTTCCCAAGGGACACCAAGGGGAGCAAGCCCCCTTGGAACCCCGACGGTCGAACTCGGCGCGACCGCGCAAGAGCGGCGCGG
Source organism: Candidatus Manganitrophaceae bacterium (assembly GCA_004297235.1). Lineage (GTDB taxonomy): Bacteria > Nitrospirota > Nitrospiria > SBBL01 > Manganitrophaceae > Manganitrophus. The sequence goes on from SCUR01000251.1 coordinate 6,808, forward strand.
ATCGCCCCTCAAACAGACTCCGACCTATAAAGGTAGGTGAACCGTCTGACAGAAGGAACGCAGGAGTGCTTGATTGATAGAGGAACATCCTTCCAAGCGCGCAGGCTCGGTTGGGTTTACTTCTAAAAAAAAAGAGCAAAGAGGCTGCGCGTGTGCGGCCTGCGGACGCGATATACCCGCGTACTTTGATAGACGTTCCACCTACCGAATCAGGTCGCCTGCCTGGCCTAGAGAAAGGAGCGGCCACCAGGAAGCGCAATCCACGATGTTCTTTCGTGGTTGAGCGAGTTGCGACCGTGGGGGTGCTGGGGGGTATCCCCCCGCTGCCCTGGGAATCGAAAGGGGGGTGGGCATGCACCCCCCGTCGTGGGGCTTGGGGCAACGCCCCATTCAAACCAACTATCTGCAACTCGCAAATGAGGACACTACCGAACCTGCGTCGCGAATATTCCGTGTCCCTTATTTCCGCGTTGCTTCTGTCCGGACGTTTGACCGACCGCACATTTCTCAATCATGGGCCACTTTCCTCCTCCAGACCGTCACTTTTTGATTGCTAATCCTGATTTGAAATCGTAGAATAGCGCCGTTTTAATCCCCCATTGGATTATACCTGCATAGAAAGAGCGGACGGAACCGCCGTGCCCATCCCCCCGGCAGGCCGTCTCGGTCCCATTGGACGAAGGAGAAGTGGTGCACACACATAGCTTATTGAAATCGATTACGGACGAGAAAGGACAACCGCTTTACACGGACGAGGCGCTGGTCGACCACCTAGGCCAGCGGTCCTACCAGATCGTGATGACCGCCATTCGGGAGACCCGTGAAGGAAGAAGGGGATCGATGGGCCGCCACTATCGCCAAGCGCTGGTTTATTTAAACGGCCTCGATTGGATGATCAGGAACGGAAAGCTCGATCCGAAACTGCGGGAGGAGGCCACGCAGGGGATGGGAACCTTCATCAAAGTCTTGGCTGAAATGCACTTCCTGATGAATGGCGGGAAAGAGAACCCTCCGACACCGTGAAATCAGCCCGCGCCCACCGACCGACTCTGTAGCAATAGGCCCTCGGACAAACAGGGATCCTCCGGCGAGGGGAGGATCCC
>SCUR01000252.1 GCA_004297235.1 Candidatus Manganitrophaceae bacterium
GGGGCGATGACCGCATCCTTGATGTTATAAAACAGGGTCAAGTACATGATCGCCCCGGATAGGGCCATGCACATATACATAAAGATGACGCTGAACGGAAGCGGAGGACGAACCACATATTTCAGGACGAGATAGAATCCGACCAAGGCGAAGGCAACCCGCGCTCCGGGAGGAACCTTCTCTTTTTTTATTTTGTCCATGTGACCACCTTTATGATCGAATCATTTACGATCGAATCCTTGAACGACCTTTTTTGCCCCACTTCCGCCGGGCTGACCGTGACCTCTCCTCCCTGGCTTTGGAGGAAGGAGATGACGGCGAGCACCTCCGGCTCCGTCAGGCCGATCGGCGGCTTGTTGATCGTCGGCATCCGGGCGGGATATTTTTTCGGCTCGACAGAGTCATAATCGAGCCGGACATATGCTTCCGGCTTTGTCAGCGTCTCGTACAGGTACTCCCGGGTCAACCGCGCGCCGGCCCCGGCCAGATTCGGGCACTTGCCGCGACCCTCGGCGTCCAGCGTATGGCAGAGAGCGCATTGGCCTTTGCCGAAGAAAATCGTCTTCCCGATGTTCACCAGATCTTTATTGTCTGAAACCGAATCGAGATCGAGCTTGCCTTCGTTCGCGGGATGGATTCCAAACCCCAGAATGTAAGCCGCCGCCAATCCCGCCACGATGAGGACCGCCAGTAAAATCGATCTTTTTATACCCACTGCCGACGCTCTCGCTAGGATCCTCCATGCCCCGCCTCTAAACGGGCGGGAGCCAGCTTCGCTTCACCCGCGGCCGCGTTCGGATCGCCCGCGACCGTCGGTCCCGGCTCCGCAAGCTCTTTCGGATCGACCGTGACCTTTCCTCCCAAGCTTTGAACGAAAGAGATCACCGTGAGCATCTCCTGCTCCGTCAGGCCGATCGGCGGCTTGTCGATTCTCGGCATCCGCGCCGCGAACTTCTTCGGCTCCACCTCTTCAAAGTCGAGCTTGACGTAGGCGTCCGGTTTCGTCAGCGTCTCGTAGATGAACTCCCGCGTCAGGCGGGCCCCCGCATTCTGAAGGCTGGGGCAACGCCCCGCTTCCGCCCCCAAGGTGTGGCAGAGGGCGCACTGGCCTTTGCCGAAGAAAAGATTCTGCCCGTGCTTCGCCAGATCTTTATCGTTTTTAATCGCCGCGACGTCCAGCTTCTCCTTCGTCGGAGGAAGCCCCACGCTCTGCGGAACCATAAAGCCGGCCCAGGTGAACGCCGCCAGAAACCCGACGACCACCCCCACCACCTTCCTAAAATATTTCGGCTGGGGCGCCTCCGCCGGTTTCGACCCGCTGAACTTTTCCGGGAGCGAGACGAGCCACTCGAAAAAAGGAGCGATAAAAAAGTACTGCGTCGAGAAGCCTTCATAACGGATGGTCCGGGTGGTGACCCAGAAGATAAAGGCGACCAAAGAAAAGAACAAAAGGGTGTTCACCGAAAAAAGGAAAGCGGCCGTCCCGAGAGGAGGGGTATACGCGTAGGCGGTGGTGTCTTCCACCACGCCGTAGACATGCCAGTGAACGCGCGAGGCGGAACGGGCATACCCCATCAGGCTCATCGTCAGGACCACGGTGATGGCATTGAGAACCAGCGCATATTGAGAGCTCGGCGGCATGACCCCCCAGGTCATCTTCCCGGTCATTTTGGCTCCCCGGAGCATCATCCCGGTCATCGGCGTCACCAGGATCAGCACGGTGAGAACCGCGATCACCTGCGCCACGGAGAGGTAATTGACCCGGATAATGGAGGGGACGAAATAACCATAAATCCCCAGAACGATCACCCCGATGATCGCGACGGTAAAGA
>SCUR01000253.1 GCA_004297235.1 Candidatus Manganitrophaceae bacterium
GCTTCGTCGCTCGACTATGAAACCACCCTCGCCAGCGTGGCGCGGCTGGCGGTCCCTTATTTGGCCGACGGCTGTGTCGTCGATATTCTGGAAGAGAACCAAACGGTGCGCCGTCTGGCCGTGGCGGCGACCGATCCTGCCAAAGAAGAGATCGGGCGAGAGCTGCTGCGCCGCTATCCTCCCGACCCGACCGGACGGCATCCGCTTCACTGGGTGCTGCAAACCGGAAAACCGGTCTTCCTGCCCCAGATCACCGAGGAAATGCTCGCCTCCGTCGCGCGGGATGAAGCGCACTTAAAGGTCGCCCGATCGCTTGGCTTGAAATCGGCGCTCATCGTGCCGATTCTGGCCAGAGAGCGCACGCTCGGCGCCATCTCCTTTGTTTTAACCGATTCAAGCCGACGCTACCGGCCGGTGGATCTGGCCCTTGCGGAAGATCTGGCCCGGCGGGCCGGCCTGGCGATCGATAATTCCCGGCTCTATCGGGCGGCCCAGGAGGAGATCAAGGAGCGCAAGCGGGCGGAAGACCATCTTCAGTTCATGGCCGAGCATGATGCCCTGACAAATCTCCCGAACCGGGTTGTCTTCTCCGATCGGCTCAATCAAGCCATCAGCCGCGCCCGTCGGTATCGAAAATTGATTGCCGTTCTATTCTTGGACCTCGACGGATTCAAGAACATTAACGATTCATTGGGCCACGAAACGGGCGATCGATTGCTCAAAGAAACCGCCGACCGTCTGGTCCGTTCCGTCCGTGAGTCGGATACCGTCTCCCGTTTAGGAGGAGATGAATTTACGCTCCTCCTCCCCGATATTGTAGAGCCCCAAGCGATTCTTGGGGTGGTTCAAACCGTTTTGAACGTGTTGGCCAAACCGTTCAATCTGGATGGATATAAGATTTCCATCACCGCCAGCGTCGGGGTCTCTTTTTATCCGCTGGACGGGGAAGATCCCGATACATTGCTGAAGAACGCCGACAAAGCAATGTACCGAGCAAAAGAGCGGGGGAGAAATAATTTTCAATTATATTCTCCGTCGAACCTCTCCCAACGCGCCTCTCCCGAAGATTCGGTCTAAGGCCGATTCAAACGATCTCTCCAAATCATTGAGAGGATCACCGCATGTATCGAAATGGGTGCTTCACTCTAATTCGGATACGTCACTGTTTTCACTCTGAGCGCCCTCCTATCCGAAAGCATTGGAGCCGTTTGCCGATTCCGTAACGAAGACAGTTGGAATAAACGTTGCATCAGCACAGCGCAGGTTCCGCGGCCGAACAAAGCGGTTGCGGAAAACAGTTCCTGAACGCGCAGATCCTGGTTGATCGGTTGAACGCTTGAAGAGGGGAGGGGAGAAATGAAGAGAAGGAGGACGGTGTGGATCTTCCTGGTGGCATCGCTGGCGTCGGCCGAATGGGCCGACGCTCTGCTGTTCGACCGGGGAGGGGGGCTGATTTACGATCAGGACCGGAACATCACCTGGTTGGCCGACGCGAACTACGCGAAGAGCTCCGGTGTCGATGCCGACGGTCTGATGACCTGGGAGGAGGCGAACGCCTGGGCCGAAGGGCTGACATACGGCGGCTTTGACGATTGGCGGCTTCCATCGAATCTCAACCCGGATGGCTCGGGGCCTTGTTTCGGGATCGCCCTGACGGTTTGCAAGGAAAGCGAAATGGGACACCTCTTCTACAGCGAGCTGGGAGGGACCTCGGGGACGTCGATCGAGGAGACCGCCGATCCCGACGTCGCCCTGTTTCAGAATCTCGATCGGGCATTTTGGTCGGGCCCGGAGTATCCAATAAATCCGGAGATTCAATTTTTCTTCGATTTCAAAAGCGGAGAGCAGCTTCCCGATGTGAGGTCGGCCGCATGGATGGCCTGGGCCGTGCGCGACGGCGATGTCGGGTTAGCCTCGGTTCCGGAGCCGAATCCCTTCATCCTGATCGGAGCCGGTTTGATCGCGGCGATGATTTGGAGAAGAGGAAGAACGGCCTAAAGAGGGCTGCACGACACAGGAGAGGGCGCGGAAGGGTTTTCTCCTGCGCCCTCTTTTTATGCCGCCATTTTAAGGGGTCGCTCTTTAAGCCGCCTGAGCCGGTTTAGAGATATTTTTGACCGTCTCCGTCACCTCTTCCGGTTTTCCGACCTTGAGGGCGATATCGGCCTGTGCAATCATGCCGACAATGCGGCCTTGATCATCGACCACCGGAATGCGCCGGACCTGATATTCCTGCATCAGCTCTTGGGCTTTCTGCACATTGTCTTCCGGCTTACAAGTAATCAGCTCTTCGCTCATGCAGTCGGCGACCTTGACCTCGCGCGGGTGTTTTTCTTCGGCCACCACACCCAGGCAGAGATCGCGATCGGTCACTACTCCGACCAGCTTTTGGTTCTCCTCGACCACCGGCACGATCCCGACATCCTCATCTCTCATGATTTTGGCCGGTTCAATCGATAGGTCTTGAGGAGAACAAGTTCGGGGGTTCGGCGTCATAATATCTTTGCACTTCATCATTTCCTCCCTTTTTAAATTCGCCCACACGAAGTGTGGTCTCTATCCTTATAAATCATAATACTCCCTACGAAAGGGATGTCTTCTCTCCGGGATGAGACACGGCCCTCTCCGTCTTGATCCGACCCTAAAATGATCGGTCTCTATGATCAGTATAAAGGGGGGATGCGGCAGCGAGTCAATAGTACTCATGGGTCTCCTCCCTTTGGCGTAGTCTGCGGACCGGATCGAAAAGGATTGATCTCTCTCTGCTCCGGGGATAAAATTCCAACCGGGTAGATGGAACATTCTCTGGAGAGTGGGGGGCATGCTGAACGTCGGTCGTCGGGTTCTTTTTTCGTTGGCGTTGATCTCCCTTGCCATGTATGGCTGCCGGAATGAACACCGCACCCGTCTATACGAGCTGCAGCTGGCCGACCGATTCCGATGCAACCAGATCGACCATCGAATCGATTTCAAAAACCGAATCGATACCCTCAACCTGATTGCCCAGGCTTATGATCATGGTTGTTACGAGAAGGTGCTCCGCTACGGGACCCGGGCCCAAGCCGAGTACCGGCAGAAGACCTTTTCCATCTTGAAAGAGACCAGCAACCTTTTCTTGCCCGACGGGACGCTGATCGATTATGTCCTGGAGAGCTACGAGCGCGCCTTTCTTTCCTTCCTCATCGCCTCCAGTTATTTGAAGCTCGATCAGATCGATGATGCCAAGGTCGAATTAAGAAGGCTCGATCATGAGCTGATGACCCGGCTTTACAATTTCGGGGAAGACCCGGTCAATATTTTGCTTCAGGCCGTCCTCTGGGAGAAGCTGGGGGAGGTGGACGAATCGCGGGTCGACTGGAACCGTCTGCAGGGCCAGAAGGGACTGGATGAATCGATCCGCGGCTTTGCCGTAAAACGAATGGGGGCAATCGACCAGAAGGAGGCGATCCGATCGGGATGGAAAGTCTATGCCATCGACTCCTTCCCGGAGGTCGAATGGAATTTGAAGTGGGTCAATTCGACCAGCGGCTATTTTTCAATCAAGCCGGCGCGGCGTTTCATCGATGCGTGCGCCTCCGACACCGGTCTGCGCCTCTCCGCGCAGAGCTGGTTTTACAAGATCGCGACCCGCCACCGGAATGAATATCATCCGCTCTTAAATCTTCAGAGCTGGATTCGGCTTCCCGTCGGGTTCGCTTACGGCGTGACCACCTTTGCATTCGGGACCGGCATTGCCGTGGGAGGCTGCGCCCTGGACGGGATGATGCGGGGCGCCGGAAATTTTTGTGATGATGCAATCCGGGCCGGTTTTGAGGTGATGAAAGAATCTCCGGAGGTGGTTCGAAAAACCTTGGAGCCCGATCTGCGCCACTGGGAAAACGTGCCGGCCGCCTTTCTCGCGACCACGGCGGAAGCGTTGGAGGATGAAAATTGTATTCGCGCCTTGGGAGACGATTTACACCGGAGAGCGAAGCGAATCCTTTAGCCGGCCCGATGAGCGGCGGAGGTTGCCTTTCACCCGCTGTTGCGATAAAGTGAGTCGCCTGAGCTCCAAATGTAAAATATGGAAAGGAAACTCAAAATGGGATCGGAAAGTCGGAAAAGTCAGCGCCGGATCGGTTTATCCCTTTCTCTCATCGCCCTGCTCGTACTTTTTGGCCGGGAATTGAACGCCAAGGATCCGGCGAAATTTACCGTCGAGATGATGACCTCCGAGAAGGGGGCGATCGCTTCGAAAATGTGGACGGTCGGAACGGCGATTATCATCACCGAGCCGCTCTCCCTTTCCACCCCGTGCGATCAAATCGACGGAGAGGTCGAGATTCAGCGCAGAAAAATTTTTGTGAAGTTGAAGCCGGCGGAAAAAGCGCCGATCCGCGACGCGGAATGCAGTCGGAAAACGGCGCCGGCCGGGGTCAAGGTGATGATCCGGGATTTGCCGACCGGGAATTTCCAGGTCACGCTCGAAACCCCGCAAAGGGTCACTACGGAAAACCTCCTGATCGACTGGTGAGCGCCCGCCGAGGGTTGCAACTCTCAACAAATCATTGTATTCTCCCGGAGAGGTCGTTACTCTTTACGTTCCGTTTCGGTTCTTCCGCCGCATCCTCCCCCGCTTCCTTGTTTGACCGCGCGAAAAGGCCTGCTATGTCTCCGGGAATCGCGGCGCCTTTTCGTTTCTGGGAATGAATTCCGATGTCGAATGATTCGATTTTTATCAAAGGGGCCCGTCAGAACAATCTGAAGGGGCTCGATCTGGAACTGCCGCTCAATGAGCTGATCGTTGTGACCGGAGTGAGCGGCTCGGGGAAGTCGTCGCTCGCCTTCGACACGATCTATGCCGAGGGGCAGCGGCGCTACGTCGAGACCTTCTCCCCCTATGCCCGGCAGTTTCTCGACCGGATGGACAAGCCGCGGACCGACCGGATCGAGGGGATTCCGCCGGCGATCGCGATCGATCAGACCAACCCGGTCCGGACCTCGCGCTCCACCGTCGGAACGATGACCGAGCTGAACGATCACCTCAAGCTCTTGTTCGCCCGCGCGGCGCAACTCTACTGCCGCGGTTGCGGCCGAGAGGTGAAGCGGGACACCGCCGAGAGCATCGCGGCGGAGCTTCTCGCCAAAGGCAAAACCGAATCGTCGGCCCAGCCGTCTGCATTGATCGTCTTCCCCGTCTCCGTCCCGGAGAAATTCTCGGCGGCGGAGATGAAGAGCCTGCTGGCCGGCCAGGGCTACACCCGGATTCACCGGGAGGAGGCCTCGCTGTTGGAGGTGATCTCCGACCGGGTGAAGCTGACCCCCGATCGGCGGCCTCGGCTGGTCGAGGCGCTGGAGATCTCGCTGCATCAGGGACGGGGCCGCGTTTCGATCTATCCGCTCGACGAAAACGGTCGGGCCGGCGCGCCGTGGCGCTTCTCCTCCGACTTCCACTGTCCCGACTGCGACATTGCCTATCGCGATCCGATTCCGAGCCTCTTTTCGTTCAACTCGCCGATCGGCGCCTGCGAGAGCTGCCGCGGCTTCGGCCGGACGATGGGGATCGACGACGGCCTCGTCATCCCCGACGAGGGGAAGAGCCTCGCGCAGGGGGCCGTCCGTCCTTGGCAGACCGAGAGCTACCGCGAATGCCAGGACGACCTGATCCGGTTCGCGCGCCGCCGCGGGATTCCGACCGATACCCCCTGGCGACAACTCCGCGAAGAAGAGAAGCGCTGGGTCCTCGAAGGGGAAGGGGCATGGGAAGAGAAGAAGTGGTACGGCGTCCACCGGTTCTTCCGCTGGCTGGAGACGAAGAGCTACAAGATGCACATCCGGGTGCTTCTCTCCAAGTACCGCGCTTACCTTCCGTGTGAAGCATGCCTCGGCGCCCGGCTGAAGCCCGACGCGCTCCTCTGGCGAGTCGGCGCCAAGGAAGACGCCGATCGCGCGCTTCCGTCCGAGCGACGGTTTAAACCGGCCGGGGTGGCCCTCGATGAGGCCGCCTTCGCCGCGTTGCCGGGGCTGACGATCCACGATGTCATGATCCTGCCGATCGACCGCTGCGCCGAATTCTTCAATCGGCTTCCTCTTCCGGCACCGCTCAATGAGGCGGCCGACCTGCTGCTGCGGGAGATCCGGGCGCGGATGCGCTATCTCGTCGAGGTGGGACTCGGCTACCTCACCCTCGACCGCCAGTCGCGGACCCTTTCGGGCGGGGAGGTCCAGCGGATCAATCTGACGACGGCGCTCGGCACCTCGCTCGTCAACACCCTCTTCGTCCTCGATGAGCCGAGCATCGGCCTCCATCCGCGCGACATGGGGCGGGTGATCGGGGTGCTCCATCGCCTGCGCGATGCCGGCAATTCGCTGATCGTCGTGGAGCACGATCCCCAAGTGATGCTCGCCGCCGACCGGATTCTCGACCTGGGGCCGGGGCCGGGAGAGCGGGGAGGGGAGGTCGTTTTCTTCGGCACACCCGGCCAACTCGTGCGGGCGCGCGGTTCTCTCACCGCGGCCTACCTTACCGGAAAGCGCGCCGTCGTCTCGGAAGACGACCGGCGGCCTGCGCCGCCGGCGTCCGCTTTTCTCGAAATCGTAGGGGCCGCCGAAAACAATTTAAAGAATATCGATGTGACGATCCCGCTGGGGCGTTTGGTCTGTCTCACCGGGGTGAGCGGGTCGGGAAAATCGACCCTGCTTCAGGACGTCTGCTACCGGGCGCTGCGCAAAATAAAAGGAAAGCCGACCGAAGCGGCGGGCCGGCACCGGACGGTCCGGGGCCATGAGGCGATCCGTGACGTCGTTCTCGTCGATCAATCGCCGATCGGGCGGACCACCCGCTCGAACCCGGCGAGCTATGTCGGAGCGTTCGACCCGATCCGCAAAGCGTTCGCCGCCGAGCCGCTCTCGCGCGAGCGGGGTTATACCGCGGCGACCTTCAGCTTCAATTCGGGGACGGGGCGCTGTCCGACCTGCTCCGGCTGCGGCTTCGAGCATGTGGAGATGCAGTTCTTGAGCGATGTTTATCTCCGCTGCCCCGACTGCGACGGCCGGCGCTACCGTTCCGAGGTGCTGGAGGTGAAGCTCGCCCCCTCCTCCGCGGCGAAGGGCGATCCCAAGTCGATTGCGGATATTCTCGAACTGACCGTCTCCGAAGCGCTCGCCTTTTTTGAAGGGGACCCGGAGGTCCGCCGAATGCTGGAGCCGCTTCAGGCGGTCGGGCTCGACTACTTGCGTCTCGGCCAGCCGGTCCCCACCTTGAGCGGCGGCGAGGCGCAGCGGCTGAAGCTCGCCGGCTTTCTCGCGGAGGCTCACGCCGGGAAGGGGGGCGAAACCGGGCTTCTCTTCCTTTTCGATGAGCCGACGACCGGGCTGCACTTCCATGACATCGCCAAGCTCCTCGGCGCCTTCCGGCGGCTGCTCGCCGAGGGACACTCGCTGGTGGTGATCGAGCACAATCTCGATGTGATCCGGGCGGCCGATTGGATCATCGATCTCGGTCCCGAAGGAGGGGAGGCGGGGGGCGAGATCGTCTGCACCGGAACGCCGGAAGAGGTGGCCAAGTGCGACCGAAGCCACACCGGTCTTGCGCTGAGAGAATATGAGCAGGCGATCGGCGCGATGATGAGCGCGGTTGTTCCGCCGAAACCGGCGAAGCGTTCCGAGAGCGAAGACGTTATCCGAATCCACAACGCCCGAGAGCACAATCTCAAAGGGGTCGATGTCGAGATCCCGCGCGACCGGTTCACCGTGATCACCGGGGTGAGCGGGAGCGGCAAGAGCACTCTCGCCTTCGACATCCTCTTCGGCGAGGGGCAGCGGCGCTATCTCGAATCGCTCAACGCCTACGCCCGGCAGTTCGTCCAGCCGTCGTCGCGGCCCGATGTCGATGCGATCTTCGGCATCCCGCCGACGGTGGCGATCGAGCAGCGGACCAGCCGTGGGGGGCGAAAGAGCACGGTGGCGACGATGACCGAGATCTACCACTTCCTCCGCCTCCTCTTCGTGAAGCTCGGGACGCAGCTTTGCCCCGACTGCGGGATCGAGATCGACCAGCAGCGCCCGGAGGCGGTCCTGGCCCGGTTGATGCGCGACGAGCGCGGCCGGAAGATCTCGCTGCTGGCGCCGCTCGTCGTCGCCCGCAAGGGGTATTACACCGATCTGGCGAAGTGGGCCGAGGCGAAAGGGTTTACGCATCTTCGGGTCGACGGGGTGTTGACGCCGACCACCCCCTGGCCGCGGCTTGACCGGTTCAAAGAGCACAACATCGAATTGCCGATCGGCGAGATCAAGATCCAGCCGTCCTCGGAGGCTGAACTGAGAGCCTTGCTGACCCGCGCGTTGGAGTTCGGGAAAGGGGTGGTGCAGATCGCCCCCTCCGAAAAGATCTTCTCGATCAAGCGCGCCTGCGCCCGCTGCGGCCGCAGCTTTGCCGAGCTCGATCCGCGGCTCTTCTCCTATAATTCGAAGCATGGCTGGTGCGAGCGCTGCTACGGGACGGGGATGGTCCTTCCCGGATTCGACCCGGAGCAGACCGGCGAAGAGATCTGGTGGAACGCCTGGTGGGAGGGGGAGGAGTCGGCCTGTCCCGACTGTCAGGGAAAACGCCTCTGCCCGGAGGCGCTGGCCGTCCGCTTCCGAGATCAAAACATCGCCGAGATGGCGGCGCTGCCGGTCGAAGCGGCGGAGCGATTCTTCCGCGGCTTGAAGCTGCGCGGCCGCGAGGCCGAGATCGCCCGCGATCTTTTGGCCGAGATCCGATCGCGGCTGGCCTTCCTCAAACAGGTCGGCCTCGGCTATCTCTCGCTCGATCGGGCGGCGCCGACCCTCTCCGGCGGCGAGGCGCAGCGGATTCGCCTTGCCTCGCAGCTCGGATCGAACCTGCGCGGCGTCTGCTATATCCTCGATGAGCCGACGATCGGGCTGCATCCGCGCGACAACCGCCTGCTGCTCGACACCCTGCACGAGCTCGAAGCGAAGGGGAATACCGTCGTGGTGGTGGAGCATGACGAGGAGACGATCCGCCGCGCCGAGCACGTCGTCGATCTCGGTCCCGGCGCCGGCCGAAACGGCGGCCGGGTGGTGGCCCAGGGATCGGTGAAGGAGCTGATGCGCCATCCCGAATCGGTCACCGGGCAATTTCTGGCCCATCCGCTGCAGCATCCTTTGATTGATCGGAGGCCGCCGCTTAAAGCGGGGGAGCCGCGGCTGACCCTCGTCGGCGCCCGGCTGAACAATCTGAAAAATCTCAAGGTCGATATCCCGCTGCGGCGGCTCGTCTGCGTCACCGGCGTGAGCGGTAGCGGCAAGAGCACCCTGGTCCGAAGCGTCCTGCACGACAACCTGCGGCATCTCCTCGCGGCGAAGCGAGGGCGCGGCGGATCGGGTCTCGTCGGATGCGACGAGATCCGGGGCTGGGAGTCGGTGCGGAACGTGCTCGAAGTCGATCAGACGCCGATCGGGAAGACCCCGCGCTCCTGCCCCGCGACCTACGTCGGGTTCTGGGATGAGATCCGCCGGCTCTTCGCCGCCACCCCGGAAGCCCGGATGCGGGGCTACGGCCCCAGCCGGTTCTCCTTCAACGTGAAGGGGGGACGGTGCGAGGGGTGCGAGGGGCAGGGGGCGAGGAAGATCGAGATGAGCTTTCTTCCCGATGTGACCGTCGCCTGCGAGGTTTGCGGCGGCGCCCGCTTCACGCCGGAGACGATGCTGGTCCGCTTCAAGGAGAAGAACATCTCCGAGGTCCTCGCGATGAGCGTGGACGAAGCGGCCGAATTCTTCACCGCCCACTCCCGCATCCATCATGCGCTCCGGCTGCTTCAGGATGTCGGCCTCGGCTATCTGACCCTCGGCCAGCAGAGCCCGACCCTCTCCGGCGGGGAGGCGCAGCGGATCAAGCTGGTGACCGAGCTGGCGAAGGCGAAGCCGGTGGAGGCCGAATCGGCGGCCTTCGCCCACGCGCTCTATGTGCTGGATGAGCCGACGATCGGCCTGCACATGGCCGATGTGGAGAAGCTGATTCGCGTCCTGCATCGGCTGGTGGCGGCGGGGAACACGGTGGTCTTGATCGAGCATAATCTCGACATCATCGCCGAGGCCGACTGGCTGATCGACCTCGGGCCGGAGGGGGGCGACGGCGGCGGAAAGATCGTCGCGTCGGGACCGCCGGAGAAGATCACCCGCGCCCGCAACGGCTCGCACACGGCGAAGATCTTGGGAGAGTTTCTCAAAAAGTAGATCAAGTGTAGATAGAAAACGGCGAGGAGAGCGATCCCAGATCGGAAAGAGCCGCTTGTTTCGAGTTTTTGGAGATGTTTTTAATTTATCGTCATTGACAGTTGTTTGCGATTGGTCATAGAATCACTCCGACGATTCCGACAGAGTCAAGCTGATTCAATACGAGAAAAGTCTGTCTCATAATGGGGTGATTCCAAAACGGAGAAGACGAATATGAAGGACGACATCAAATTGGGTCTGGATACGATCTTTCGAACGCACCAAGAAAAGAAAGATAATACGCAGAAAGCTGAAGAGGAAAAAGGGCGGCGGGAGAAAGAATTCTTGACCCAATTTTATGCTCATCAGGAGACGACGATCAAGCCGGCCATGGAGGCGATTGGAAAGTACGTCGAAGAAAAAGGCGTCGCATACCGGATTGATGAGAGCAAAGACGAAATTTCCCAAGATATCAAACGTCGGGGCGCATCGATCTCCATCTGTTTTCTCGTCGGCAGGGACGCGGGCCGTCCATCGCATGAGTACCCCTATTTTACTGTTTTCTGTGATAAGCACGCCCAGAGGGCGCGGTTTAGCCAAAGCACCCTCTCTCCCGGCCTGAGCGGTCATTCCGGCGCCGCCGGAGATGCACTGCTCAATGAAGTTACCGAAGACCTCATCCATGAAAAAATCATCAAAATTCTGACCGAGGTTTTCAGGTAAAAGGGGCGTCTTCACCCTGAGCGCGGGTGACTCCACGAAAGTCTCCGTCTCGCAACTCGCCGTATCTTCCCCCATGCCATCGACCCCGGTAGTGGGTCAGTTTCATTTTGTCATTCCCGAATGTTTAATCGGGAATCCAGTGATTTAGGTCTAAGGGCTCTGGATTCCCGCTTTCGCGGGAATGACGGCTCAAAAAGGAACCGCTTAACCCAAATTGACCCACTACCCCGACCCCAATCCGGTTGACAGGGATTCCATTATCCTGTACGTTTCATGTTTTGCCGGCCGATGAACGAAGGAAGGGAACCGATAACGAGAACGATTCGGCGGGGCCTTCCGGAGACGCCGTCGCCATTGAGCCGATCTAAAACTTTTAGCTCTTTTTACTGAACTGATATTGTTTGAGAGAACGCATGTCTGAATTGGCCGAGATGGCTGTCATCACCGAAATCAATCGCGAAGTGGAGCGCCGGCGGACCTTTGCCATCATCTCCCATCCGGATGCCGGCAAAACGACCCTCACCGAGAAGCTGCTGCTTTACTCGGGGGCGATCGAGCTGGCCGGCGCGGTGAAGGCGCGCAAGAACCAGCGCCACGCCACCTCCGACTGGCTGGAGATGGAGCAGTCGCGGGGGATCTCCATTACCTCCACCGCGCTTCAATTCGACTACCAGGGTTGCCGATTTAATCTCCTCGACACGCCGGGCCATCAGGATTTCAGCGAGGATACCTACCGGA
>SCUR01000254.1 GCA_004297235.1 Candidatus Manganitrophaceae bacterium
GATCTTCTTCATCAGGACCCGTCCGCTCTCCGTAAAGAAGTAGACCTTCCTCGGGAAGACGTCCCCGATGTTCACCGTGACCGGGGGCAACCCCTCTCTCTGGAGATAATCGAGGACCCAGTTCGCGTTGCCGGCACCGATGTCGTTGTTCCCGTCATAGATCTTTCCCCCTCCGAAGATCTTCACCTCCAGCCGCTCTTTCCGTCCCCCCCGTTTGAGAATCTCATTCATCAAGAGTTCCATCGCATAACTTCCATAACGCGCCGATTCCCCCCAGGAATCATGCTGACCGTCTCCGTTCGGCTGAGGGAGCATGAAGTGGTTCATCCCGCCGATTTTCTCGATCGGATCGCGGATGCAGGCCGACACGCATGAGCCCAACACCGTATAGACAACCATCGGCTCATCGCTGACGAAATACTCCCCGGGCATGATCACCGCAACCTCATGGGGAAAGCGGGTGTCGGCCATCCGTCGGATATGGGCGAACGAGTTGGGGGAGGTTCCATGCAACACCATCACTTTTCCTTTAAATAGATCGTCGGGGCCACATAATGGAATTGATTCGCGATCCAGTGCAGACTCTCGGAATGTCCGATGAATAGATAGCCGCCCGGCTTGAGATGGCGATGGAACTTGGAGACCAATTGCTCCTGCGTCGGGCGGTCGAAGTAGATCATCACGTTTCGGCAAAAAATCAGATCCAGAGGCGTTTTGATCGGGAATCGCTCCGCCATCAGGTTGATTCGCTTGAAGGCGATCATTCGGGAGAGATGCGGCTTCACCTTGATCTTGTCGGTCTCTTCCGCGCGGCCTCTCAGGAAGTGGCGTCGAACCGACTCGGGATCGAGATCCCCGACCGTACCGATGTCGTACACCCCGGCGGCGGCCTTATCCAGGACACGGGTCGAAAGATCGGACGCCAAAATTTTGCAATCCCACGCTCCCCTCTCCGACATCCAATCCGAGAGGACCATCGCAATGGTGTAGGGCTCTTCACCGGAAGAGCAACCGGCCGACCAGATCCGAATCTGTTTTGTCTGTTCCAGATCGGGAAGGATCACCTCTTGCAGAAACTCGAAGTGCTTCGGCTCGCGGAAAAAGTCGGTCTTGTTGGTGGAGACCAGGTCGAGCAGTCGGGTAAACTCCTCGTCCCGGCCTCCCCCGACGACATATTCGTAGTAACTGTGGAAGCTCTCCAGGTCCAGTTCACGCAGCCGCTTGGAGAGCCGGGAGACGAGCAACGATTTCTTCCCCGAGGTCAGCGAAATCCCGCTTTCACTGTAAACCAGCGCGCTGATCTCCTCGAACTCCGCTTCCGTGATTTTGTATTCCATCGCCCCAACGCTCCCGTTTCGCGCTCCTTAAGGCCCTCCGCGCACGAGCTAAAATTCGTCGAATCCTTCGTCCCTTTCCCATTTTCCGTTCTTCTCCTCCCCCTTGGCCGCGCTGCTTCCCACCATGGGGCGGGCCGCCGGTTTGGTCTTGGAGTGTTCCTGCTTCTCCCCCTGGCCGTTCCCTCCCCCCGCTTTGGGACCACGGACGGGCGGTTGCGCCGTCTTCGGTTTGATTTCGGGTTTTCGAAGGGCCGGGTTCGACGCTTCAGGATGCGGACTCCCCGCCGGGCGCCCTTTGGCTCTTCCCTCGCTCTCGTCGGCTTTAAATTTGAAGAGGCTCACCTGGCGCAACAACTCCTCCGCCTGCGATTTCATCGCCTGGCTCGCCGAAGCCGCTTGCTCCACGAGCGCCGCGTTCTGCTGTGTCGTCTCGTCCATCTGCATGATCGCCTTGTTCACCTGGTCGACGCCGCCGGCCTGCTCTTGTGATGCGGCGGCGATCTCGCCGATGATATCGGTGACCCGCTTCACGGACCCCACGATCTCGTCGAGGGTCTTTCCAGACTGGTTGACCAACTCGCTCCCGTCGGTCACCTTCTGGACCGATTCGTTGATCAACGTCTTGATCTCCTTGGCCGCCGTGGCGGAGCGCTGGGCCAGATTGCGGACCTCCGCTGCGACAACGGCAAATCCCCGCCCATGCTCTCCCGCGCGGGCCGCCTCGACGGCGGCATTCAGCGCAAGAAGATTGGTCTGGAAGGCGATCTCGTCGATCACCGTGATGATGTCGGCGATCTTTTTGCTGCACTTGTTCACCTCGCCCATTGCAACCACCGCCTGGGAGGTGATCTTTCCCCCCTTGTCGGCGACGTCACGCGCGGCGATCGCCAACTGGTTGGCCTGCTTCGCGTTGTCGGCGTTTTGCTTCACGGTGGAAGTCATCTCCTCCATCGAAGAGGAGGTCTCCTCCAAGGCACTCGCCTGCTCGGAGGTGCGCGAGGAGAGATCTTCATTCCCCTGGCTGATCTGAGTCGAGGCCGACATGACACTCTCGGACCCTTCGCGCACGGAGGCGAGGGTATGGGTGAGGTTTTGAACGGCGGTGTTCAGGCTCACCTTCATTTTTTCGAATTCCCCCCGGTAGTCGCCCGACATCTCCTGGGTCAGGTCTCCTTCCGCCAGGGCCCCCAGGACCCTTTGGGCCTCGTTCAGCGGCGTCACTACGGTGTCCAGCATTTTGTTGACCCCCTGGGAGAGGGTTTTGAAGAATCCCTCGAACTGATCCGCATTGATCCGGTCGGCCAGATTCCCGGCGGTGGCCGCCTGAATCAGCCGATCGACCTCGTTCTGCGCCTTCTTCTCGTTGGTAATGTCGGCCCATTCGACCACGTTGCCGAGGTACTCCCCCTCCTCGGAGAGAATGGCGGAGGCGGTGAGATCGAGGCTCAACGGCCCGAGTTGAATCTCGGCATGACGGGGAAGGCTCTTGGGATCGTCCAAGAGCCGCCGTTGGTGGGACGGGTTCTTGTGGTATTGATCAATGTTGGAGCCGATGACCCGATCAGCCGAAAAGCCCGGCATGATTTTCCGGATCTCATGCTCCAGGCCGCGGAGCTTGGTCTCGGAGGCCTTATTCATGTAAACGATCGTGTACGACCGGTCGCAGACCATGACGTTTGTTTTGGCATTGTCGAGCGAGGTCTTCAGCCGCGCCATCTCAACCTGGAGCTTTTTCTTTTCGGTGACGTCCATCCACTCGACGATGTTCCCCTGGTATTCCCCTCTCTCGTTGAGAATGGCCGAGACATTAAGATCCAACGTCACCGGTCCGATTTGAATCTCGGCATGATGGGGAAGGTTCTTGGGGTCGTCCAGGATCCGCCGCTGGTGGGAGGGATTCTTGTGGTATTGATCGATACAGGAACCGACGACCCGATCGGCCGAAAAGGCCGGCATGATTTTCCTGATTTCGCTCTCCAGCCGTCGCAGCGTCGCGAGGGAGGCATTGTTCGAATAAACGATGGTGTGAGATCGGTCGGAGACCAAAACGTTCTGACTGGTCGTGTCGAGCCAGGTTTTCAGCCGATTCAGGTCGGTCTCAAGCTTCCTTTTTTCGGTGACGTCCGCCCATTCCAAGACGTTGCCGACATACTCCCCTTCCGGCGACAGGACGGCGCCGACCTTCAAGGCAAGGGTCAGCGGTCCCAAGGTAATGTCGGACTCGTACGGGAGGTTGGCCGGGTTGTCGAGGAGCCGCCGGATTCGCTCCGGCCCTTTGTGGTACATGTCGATTTTGCTTCCGACGATCCGGTCGACCGAGAAGGCGGGGATCAGTTTTTGAATCTCCGATTCGATCGCCGTCAATGTATTTCGAGAGGAGTCATTCATGTAAGTAATCGTAAAATCCCGGTCGCAGAGCATCACATGGGTCTGGACGTGGTTGAGCGCCGTGGATTTGAAGATAAACTCGGCGCAATCGACCGCCATCTTCTTCTTTTTCCCCGATCCCTTTCCTGTTGCCGTCTTGATCATCTCTTCGTCTCCTCTGAAGTGGGGCCGACCTTTTTCCCCGTTCCGGGGGACCGCGGCCGGCCATGTTTTTTGATTCACACCTTCCAGCATGACTGTCTTGATGACTCCCAGGGCATCCGTCCAGGCCTGCTTCACTTCGGGCGTCCAGGCGCTTCCCGCAAACTCCGCCAGAACTTCCAACAACACCTTTGCCACCGCGTCGTAATGGGCCGGCTTGACGCCGTACCCCTGGTGCCGGCTTCCCAACTGATGCAACGCCTTCGTCAACCGATCGGGATGTCTCAGGTTCTGAACGACCAGGATCAGCGAGGCGAGCAGCTTCTTCCGCTGCATCTCCATCGGCACGCCTTTAAAAAGGGACCGGACCTCCGGGTACGCTTGAAAAATCCGCTCATAGAATCGGGTTACGACCCGCTCCCCCTGCGGCGCCACCAACTTGAAACTCTTCTCTAAAAGCTCCACCTGTAAACCCATGATGCCCTTCTCCTCTCATCCAATTATCGGCGACTGAACTGCGTCGTGAAATCTTTGGGCCCGATCAGGCGACGGCGGCCGCGGCCTGTTCCAGCTCCCTTAACGACAGAATCTGGTCGATGTCGAGGAGCGCGACGAGTTTGTCCCCGCATTTTCCGATCCCGCTGATAAAACTCACGTCGACCGCGGTTCCAAATTGCGGGGTCGGCTGAATATCTTTCTTCGGAATGTTCAACACGTCGGAAACGGCATCGACGATGATTCCCATCACCCGGTCTTTCACCACCACCACCACGATGACCGTGAACCGGGTGTAGTCGATTTTTTCCATCCCGAACTTGGCCCGCAGATCGATGATGGGGACGATGGTCCCCCGCAGGTTCAACACCCCCTTGATCGAATCGGGCGTATTCGGAATGCGCGTCACCGCGGTATACCCCTTGATCTCCTGGACGCGGAGGATGTCCACGCCGTAGTGCTCTTCTCCGAGTGTAAAGGTGAGATACTGGCAGCCGTCCGTGGAGAAACCCATTTGTTGCTCCATGATCGCCGCCGTCGTTTCCGTTTCCGTCGCCATTCTCCCCTCCTCAATTTGTTGACCGCCCTCTCCCCTATCCGTTTGATCCCGGCGCGACCAGCGTCCCCTCCGGCCGGACCAGTTTGATCAGACCCTGAATGTCGAGGATGAAGGCGACCTGGCCGTCTCCCAGGATGGTTCCGCCGGCGATCCCTTCGACCTTCCGAAAGTTCTGCTCCAAGCTTTTAATCACCACCTGCTGCTGGCCGAGCAGCTCATCCACCATAATCGCCATCCGCTCTCCTTCCGATTCCGTGATCACCAGAACCGCCTGGGTCGGATCGGTCAGATCCCCCGTGACCCCGAAGAGTCGGTGGAGACGGGCGATCGGGACATAGATCCCCCGCACCTCCAGCACCTCCCCTTTTCCGACCATCGTCTTGACTTCGGCTTGCTTCGGACGGACCGATTCGACAATCGAGATCAACGGCACGACATACACCTCGCGTCCGACCCGGACCGTCATTCCCTCGATGATCGCCAGGGTCAACGGCAAACGGATGATGAATCGGCTGCCGCGGCCCTCCGTCGAAGAAATCTCGATCCGTCCCCCCATTGATTCAACGTTCCTCTTGACCACATCCATCCCGACGCCCCGGCCGGAAACATCGGTGATCACCTCCGCCGTGGAAAATCCGGGGGCGAAGATCAACTGCCAGACCTCCGGGTCGGACATCGCCTCACTGATCGGCAAGCCGCGCTCCCGCGCTTTGTTCAAGATCTTAGATCGGTTGAGACCCGCACCGTCGTCACTCACCTCGATCACAACGCTCCCTCCCTGGTGAGACGCGCGCAAGGTAATGGTTCCCTTCGGCTCCTTTCCCTTGGCCGTCCGCTGGTCCGGCGTTTCAATGCCGTGATCGAGCGCGTTGCGGACCAGGTGGGTCATCGGATCGACGAGCTTCTCGATCAGACCCTTGTCCATTTCGGTCTCTTCGCCGAAACTTTTCACCTCGACCTGTTTGCTCAGCTTGCCGGCGGTGTCGTGGATGAGGCGGTGCAGGCGGCTGAAGACCATATCGACCGGAACCATCCGGATTCCCATCACGCTCTCTTGCAGCGCCCGGGTGTTCCGTTCCAGCTGCGCCAACCCATTTTGCATCTGCTCATACGCCGCGGCGTCCACCTTTTCAGCGGTCTGCGCCAACATCGCCTGCGTGATGACGAGCTCTCCGACCTGATTGATCAGCTGATCGACCTTCTCCACCCCCACCCGGATGGAGGCCCCTTCCCCATTGGATCGCGATCGCTTAACCGCCGAATCGGGAAGGCGACGATCAGAGGGAAGGGTCAGCTCTTCTCTTTGCGCCGCCTTCGTCTCCGGCGCAACAGTTGTCGACGTTGGGGAGGGCGGCGCTTCATCGAAGAATCCGAATCCCGGGTCCTCTTTGCCGGTCGGCTGGTCTTCGGAGGAGGGGGCGGCGCTTGCGGCGGCTTCCTCTTTCATTTTCTCGAACGAGAAGTCTTCCTCCGCGGGTGATTCGGGGAGGAGCGCCTTTAATCGGCCGATCATCTCGGCCACCGTCTCCGGAGCGCTCTCGACCCCCTTTTTGTATCCGTCCAGCAGCGCTTTGAGCAGATCGAGCGCCTGCAGAAAGAGATTGATCATGTCTTTCTGGAGCGGGAGCGTTCCGCTGCGGACATTGTCCAACACCGATTCCATCGAGTGCGACACCTCGGTCAAATTTTTAAAACCGAAGACGTTGCTCCCCCCTTTGATCGAATGGACGGCGCGGAAAATCGCGTTGATCTCCTCTTGATCGAACCGCTCGATAGAGAGGTTCAGTAAAATCCGCTCCATGTTATCCAGATGCTCCGTCGCTTCATCGAAAAACGATTGATGAAATTGACTCATGTCGATCGCCATCGAGACTCCTCTTCACCCGATCGGTCCTGGTAAGGACCGTGCACTTTTCTTCTATCGACTCGCCGAGATCGGCGCGGCCGACGGCCTATCCGATCAACCGCTTCACCACCGCCAGCAGTTTGTCTGGATCGAACGGTTTCACCATCCACCCGGTGGCCCCGGCCGCCCTGCCTTTTGCCTTGATCGCCTCTCCCGACTCCGTCGTCAACATCAGAATCGGCTTATTCACATATTGCGGAAGCGAGCGAAGGCGTTGGATCAAGGTAATACCGTCCATTTTCGGCATATTTTGATCGGTCAGGATCAAATCGACCGTTTCCATCTTGGCCTTTTCCGCGGCGTCCTCTCCATCCACCGCTTCGACCACCTCGTATCCCGCGCTCTTGAGCGTAAAAGACACCATCTGTCGCATCGAGATCGAATCATCGACGGCCAGAATTATTTTTGCCATCCCTGCGACCCTCCTGCCGTTACTCGTCCGCCGGGGGAACCATCGTCCTCACCGCGTTCCACCCCTTGCACTTCCCGGATCGTCAGAAAAGCTCCACGCTCCCCGGGTTCATGTCTTGTTGAAGCACCGATTTAACTTCCGGACGCTTCTCCAGCGCGTCAACCACCGACTCAATCTGTTTGATCGCCGCCATAATCCTGCAGCGTCGCTCATCGGGCAACATCGCTCCATTCCCCTGGAACAATGCGTTCCACTCCAGAGCGGCGCGATGGAGCGTCTGGAGCGTCGTCTCCGCTCCTTGTACCCGATCGATCATGCGGGCCATCAATTGGGCCGCCAAGTCTTCGAATTGCAGGAGGAGCACGGCACGGTTGACGCTCGACTGCATCTCTGCATCGTCATGGGTGATTTGATTGATCTGTGCCCCCTCTTTCATCACCCTCGTCATGATCTCCGAGACATTGGGTTTCATTTCCATCCCCTTCAACCCGGCGACGAGTGGACGATGAACCCGGTCCTGCTGATCCAGCATGGAAAAACAGCGGGCCAATTTTTCGGAAGTGTCCTGGAGGAGAGATTGCATCTGAAGGAGATCCGATCGGATTTCCTTCAGCAAGGAATGAAACTGTCCGGAAAGGCGCTGAAGGAGTGTATTTAATAAAGCCGAAAGGGACTCTGCGCTCACCGAATCGGAAGGCGCTGCATCGACGGCCTTCCTGAATAGGGAGGCCAGACCCGCACCCGCCCCGCCGAACGAGACCAGTTGCCAAACCCCGTCATTAAAAAAAAATAACCCGAGCAAACCGGCCATACTCACTCCAAAGCTAAAATAGAGCGCATTCCTCATCGGCGCGAGCCATCTCACGAAATAGAAAATACTTGCTTGAGATTAAGAGAAAACGATCGGAAGGCAAGGCGAGGAGCGGGCGCGTCGCAGATCCATTACCGCGCTGCTTCCTTTTAAACCCCAGCCGCTAGAGATAGAGCTTAACGGGTAAGACAAGATTGTCCATACTGCATTTGCAGTATCGTAATTTTGTATATTCTAAATCAGTATTCAGACGAAAGGTTAGTCCAGGATATAGCGCAGGAGAAGGGCCACCGCTTCGACTTTGCTGTGGACCTGGCATTTCTTGAGGATTCTTTGGATGTGCGTGCGCACGGTTGCCGTGCTCAGCCCCAACAGGACGGCGATTTCCTTCGCAACGGAACCTTGCGCGAAGGCGAGATAGATCTCGCATTCCCGATGGGAGAGGGAGAAGCTCTTCTTGAGGGAACAGTGGACGATCTTCTCCAATTGGACCCGCGTCAGCTTGACCTTGTTGGAAAATTCAGCCAACCCCACGGATGACTTCACAGAATGGACCAATACCGGTTGGGCCGGAGACTCGTCCCGATTAAGATGAAGGGTGATCATGTTGACCCCTTCAATCCGGCCACTCTTTGTCAACAGCTCTAGATTGATGCTTTTGGCCATCCCACCCTGTTCATGTGTTTTCATCACCTGACATCCCCGGACGCAAAATGGATTTCCGGAAAGATCATATGCTTGGATGACCTCGTAACATTTCTTTCCCATCACATCGTGCTTCGGCAGCCCGGTCATTTCCTTGGCACCGCGGTTCCAAAAAATAATACGATAGTGAGAATCGATCCCAAAGACCGCCTCGAGTGTCCTATATTCAAATCGATCTTTCGATTTGGCCATTAATTTCGAAATTTTTATTAGGCGACATCCATGACCGTGGAATACCGATTTTCACCGAAATTGACGACTCGTAACACCAATTGTTATTCAATCGGGCTCCATTGGACGAACAATAAAATGGGAGTCAACATACAATAAACCTCCGCCAAAAGGAAATACTGCATTTGCAGGTAGGGTAATGAACGAGCGACATACACACAAATAGAAATACTTAACTGTTCCGCTGCGCGGAGAATACGCGCATTCACTCAGTTGGGTCAAATCCTGAAATGAGAAATTAAGAAAAAGAAATACCGGGAATAAAAAAGATTGGAATCTCTTCCCGAACAGGTTGTAGATCTTATTGGGTCTTGGATCGAACGGGAGCCGACGATTGTGCCATTTTTTCTTTCGGCCTCAACACATAGGACTGGACGATTGATGTTCCTGAGTGGGTCTCAATCATCCTGAGAGACTGATCGGGGGAAATCAAGTGAAAATCAAAATGGAAATACTTTCCAATCATATCCATCGCTTGATGGATCTCCTGCACGAGGAAGAATTCGTCACGGTTTGAGGAAGAACAAAATAGCTCCACGGAAAAAAAGACCCTACCGCGTCTCTTCTCGACCAGACGATAGATCTCTCTGATATGACCTTCCACTTGGATCCGAAAGAGTCCGGAGCGCAATCGCTCCATCAAAGGAAGCAGCCGCTCTTCCTCGGCCAGAAGCCGACTCCCAAATTGAAGCGCCAAAAGCTTTGAGAAAAAGGTGTAGGGCTCATGATCAAATTGGGAGACGACCATGGATGACGTAACCAGATCAAGCGAATCGGGCGGGATGGCGATCTTCTCGTTCACCGTGGAGCAGCGGCTCAGTTCATCGATGGCCTTGCGGAAGGCTTGGGCCGGGGTTTTGGAGAAACCGACCCATCGCTCCACCCGTCTGGCGAAAGCGGTGGCCCTTCCGAGCGTGACGTCCGCTTCCAGAAAATGCGGCTCAGCGCTCCGACTATAGTTTGCACACCGCGGTCGCGGTCCTTCTTCCAGGAGAAAACGGTTGCAGACACGGTCTTGACCCAAAGCGGCTGGACTGAAATTACCGCAGAACCGCTCCGGAGCCGGCTGCAGCTCACGGATAAAGCAGTACGAGGAAGCTCCTTCCCGCTGAATGACATCGGACCGGAAACCCTCTTCTGAAATTCGAGGAATCCAATCGACCAGATAGACCTCGCTTCCGATCCGAAGAAATGTCTCGATCGGGATGTCGTTTAGACAGCCGGCGCCTAAGCATCCGATCCGTTTGGGTCGTATCGAAACACACAGTTCACGTAGGGCCTCACGTTGATCCCTGAACATCAGGGCGCACCGCAATCGGCATTGATGAACCGTATCCGCGTCTGCCGGCGCGTTGATGTATCTTTCCCATTCCAGAGGCAACCTCGTCATGTCGAAGCCCATACGAAGGCGCTATCCAAAAGCAACGCCGAGGAATATCTGATACCGAAATCGTCGATCCGAAACCGCTTGGTCCCCTCCTCCGCCACGGACGTCAAGGCCACGGAGCGATTAGGCCGTGCCTTCCTTCTCTCCCCCCAGTTCGTCACCCCGGCCCCAGGAAGATTCCGCGAGCCAGCGCATGCTCTCCTCTGCCGGGAGAGGCCGGCTGATGTAATAACCTTGGGCCGCGTCGCATCCGAGCGCCGTGAGATAATCGAGCGCCTCCCTGGTTTCGACCCCCTCCGCGATGACCTTCAGTCCTAAGTCGTGAACCATGTCAATCGTCGATTTGACGATGACCGCGTCATCCCGATTGGCCAGCATGTTTATCGTAAACGATTTGTCGATTTTGACGGCATCGACAGGGAGCTTCTTCAGATAGGCGAGCGACGAGTAGCCGGTGCCGAAGTCGTCGATGGAGAACCGGATTCCCAGATCCCGGAGGCGTTGGAGAGCCTCCCGCGCGTTGGAGGGATCGGCCATGATTGCGCTCTCGGTGATTTCCATCTCAATCTGCCCGAAAGGGCGGCTGACGTCCTTCAGGAGTACGGCGATCTTTTCAGGGAGCTGCGGGTCATGAAGGTTTCTTGCCGAAAGGTTGACCGCGATACTGATCTCCCGCTCCACAAGCTGAACTTGTTGGCACTGCAACAGGGCGGCGCGGAAGACCCAGAGGGTCAGCGGCCTGATCAGGCCGGTCTGCTCGGCAGGGAGGATGAACTGATCGGGAGCGATAAATCCCCGCACCGGATGGCGCCAGCGGACGAGCGCCTCGACTCCGATGACCCGCCGCGTCTTCAAATCGACCTTCGGCTGGTAGTAGAGCACCAGATGATCACTCTCGATCGCCTGCGGCAGCTCCCCCATCAGGGTCAACCGGAGGGGGTCGTGTTGATCGTACTTGGGATCGTAGAGGAGATAGCCGCTCCCGATCTGCTTTGCCCTGTACATCGCCACATCGGCCCGCTGGAAGAGGATCTCGGCGCTCTCCCCATGGTCGGGGAAGAGGGCAATGCCGATGCTCGCCTCCACCCGGACCGGCAATCCCTCGACCGGCAACGGCGCTTCTATAGTGCCCAAGACCTTTTTGGCCACCAGGACTGCATGCTTGGATTCCGCCAGCAGCATCACCACCGCAAATTCGTCCCCTCCGAGGCGAGCCACTACATCCTGTTCCCGAAGGACTTCCTTCAGTCGCAGCGCCAGCTGCCGCAGGAGAAGATCGCCGTGCCGGTGTCCGAGGGTGTCGTTGATCTCCCTGAAGCGGTCGAGGTCAATGAGAAGGAGCGCAACCGATTTTTCAAGACGCTGCCCCCCGAGGATGGCCTCCCGCAAATGCTCCTGAAGAAAGGCCCGATTCGGAAAACCGGTGAGCGGATCAGAATAGGCAAGCTTTTGGATAACCGCCTCCCCCGCCTTCCGATCGGTGACGTCGCGGAGAATGGCGGTGAAGGTGGCCTTCCCCCCTTCGATGAGTTTAGAGATCGACGCCTCCGCAGGAAACTCTGTTCCGTCCTTGCGCCGTCCTATCACCTCCCCGCGCCGTCCGATCATCCGCACCATCTCGGGGGCTGCCGCAAACTCGTCTACATACCCTTGATGAATCCGGGCGAAACGGGCCGGCATCAACAGATTGAGGGGACGGCCGATCACCTCATCGGCCTGATATCCGAAGATTCGCTCGGCCCCCTGGTTGAAGAGAAAAATTCGCTGCGCTTCACCGATGGAGATGATGGCATCGTGCGCCATGTTCAGAATGTTCGAAAAGCGCATCTCGTTTTGGCGAAACGTTCTCTCGGCCCGTTTTCGCGCCATTGCATGACGCAGGACGTTGTGGAGGCCCTCTGCGGTCAGTTCCTCTTTGATGAGCGTGTCTTGAGCCCCTTCCTCAAGGAGTCGAGTCGCAGAGACTTCGCCCTCCCGGTCGGTCAGGATCACGATGGTGCAGTCGGGGGCGGCGGCCTGAATTGCAACAAGAGGGTTTGCACCCCTCGCGCCGGTCGGCACGGAACTGAGGAGAATGGCGTCATACGGCGCTTCAGCGAGAGCTTGGAGGGCATCCGACAGCCGCTCGACATGCGCCACCCGACACTGATCCGAATCTCCATCAACAAGCAGATCCCGGATCCGCGCTGCCTCTGCAGCGTCCGCCTCGATAAGAAGGATGTGGATCATGAACAACCTCAAGACGGCCCTGGGATGTTCCAGGAATCATCGTTCCAGACAGCAGAATGTGTGCTCTTTCCGAACCGCGTCTTTCAACTAAAAAGATAATCATGCCGCGCCTAAAATACCAATGAATAGTTAAATATCAATGACCCGCATCAATGATCTCGTTGACAAGCTCCATTGACAGAGCACCAGAACTCTACCGAGAAAATACCTGCTATAACTGATAGGTTGATCTTTTCAAAGATTCTTTTATACTGCGTCTCAGTAGTGTCCCAACGTCGAATGGGTCATTTGTTTTAACTTTTAGAGAAATATGAACTTTACATTCAAAATGAAATTTTTTCGATTTGAAATATTTTCCTCCGACTGGCCACACTTCCGAAAACCCGCGGAAGGAGATGGCTGATGAATCATCGGAAGATGCGTCTTGATTAATAAATGGACTTTGTTCCATCCTACGAGTTTCAAAAATACGTGCAGCAATATAATGGCAACTACGGGGGGCCAGACTTTGAAGAGCTCGACTTTCTTGAAGAGAATTTCGCGCAAATAGTCCTAGGGATTCATTTTCTCTATCCCATATGGAGAGAAATATTCAAGCGGCGTTTCCGTGGTAATACCTTAAAAGGCCGCCAAGCCCGTCTGGTCAAAACATTCATCCAGCCTATCGACATAGACCCAATTGAAAAACATAAATTAGGCTCTAAGACACCGTAGGTCGAGTTTATAGAGGTAGGATAATAGAAGAGCGTGAAGGTTATCGATTTGTATTTATCATACGGATTAAGGCGGAATTACGAATGTGATAAAATCGTGATAGAACCGATTGGAACAGATGTCATTCATCCGATTCAATAGAACGAATAGAATGCCGACAAGATTCTGATTTTAAAAAAAATGCGGGGAAAACAAACCAAAATCAAGCCGTTATAAAAAATGCCTCTTTGATACTACCAGAAGGTGTATGAAGAGATCGCGGAAAGGGAAGACCCTTTACTTCAGTCCCTGATCGCCGAGCGAGAAAGACTTACCCGGGAATACACGGCCATCTGCGAGATCGCGCACGAATACGGAATCAAACCAGCCGATTCATTTTGATCTCAAATGAATCGGCCCCCTGATTCGTCTTCGATCGGTGCGATTCCTTTCGCGATCGCGTAGCGGATCAGCTCTGAGATATTTCGAAGGCCAAGCTTGTTCTTGATGTTGGACCGGTGGGTTTCCACCGTCTTTACCTTAATACACAGCTCTTCGGCGATTTCCTTATTCTTGTAGCCAAGCGCAGCAAGCCGCAACACCTCCTTTTCACGTTCAGTGATGCGTCTTTCTACAATCGGCCATCGATCAATTCTTTTGCCGCTGAGTCCTCTTTCCTGATCCTTCATCGTAATTTTATCCTGTCATATGGTCCGACTATCTGTAATACGCCACGGGTCGATCTATCCTGAATTGGATGATCACTTTCAGATGGCATTATATTAAAAGGCTTGTGTCGTGTATATAATGCATTTATATGAAGAACTGAGATCCGGGGGCTTTCAGACGGCTTAAAACCCAAACTCTTTTAGAATATCGTCCACTAGCCCTTGTTCCAGACGTTCCGTTTTGGAAGACTCTGAGAGCTCGGTCAACATCGCTTCCTGTTTGTCGACCGGCACTGCATTCCCGCCGACCTTGATGCCGAAGGTAATAATCAACCTCAGTATGCGGGATTGGGCCTCCTGCATGGCCGTTTCAATTTTTCGCAGCCGCTGGGCGGTGAGGTCCTGAAACTCCAAGGCAAAAACAATATCGACGAGGATCTTTTTATTGTCATTCAAAAGAGACGAAATCCGATCTAAATGTTCTCGTGTCTTCACTGGATCCATCGATCCCGAGGCGGTCATCGCCTTGAGGAGCTCTATCGAAGGGGTGAGCGAACGCTGTTTCTCGATTGCCTTTTCAGCGTACTCCAAAATCCGGTGGGCCGCCTGCTCTGTAAATTGAGTCACATCGGATAACTGATCCCTTCCTAATGGAATCTGGGCGGAAGCCTCCCGCATGTCCGATTCGGCCGATTGCAGCGTCCGGAACATCTCGTTGAGATATTTTGCAAGGTCTCCAAGCTCTTTATAAAGTTCGGCGTTCACCCCTTTTTTTAAACCGCCGTCGGTCACGGCGCGCGCGGCATTGATCAGGTGTTGCAAATTTTGATTCTCCGCCCCTCCGCTCATTTGAGACTCCATCCGCAGACTCCCGTTCATCGCAGGTTAAGATCGGACATACCTGTTTATCCACTCCGCGTTTATCTGCGGGCGCCTATTTTTTCTCGAATATCTTATCGATCTTTTCTTTGAGTGTCTCAGCCGTGAACGGTTTGACGATATAATTGTTCACTCCCGCCTGGATTGCGTCCATAATGTTCTGCTTCTTCGCCTCGGCCGTTACCATCAGAACCGGAATCTGCTTCAACGCAGGGTCCTTTCGAATTTCCTTGAGTAGGTCCAAACCGGTCATTTCGGGCATACTCCAGTCGCTGATGACGAAATCGTACGGCTCCAGACGGAGTTTCCCCAGCGCATCCTTGCCGTGCTCGGATTCTTCCGCGTTCTCGTAACCGAGTTCCTTCAAGGCGGCCTTCATGATCCTGCGCATGGTCGACATGTCGTCGACAATCAAAATCTTCATTTTCAAATCAGGCATCTGGCACTCCGCTGCGGTAGGATCTTCTCATGACAGGTCCTACTCTTTATTGAGTTGTTTGATTCGCTCGACCGGGGTGACGACGTCGGTCAGCCGAATTCCATATTTTTCGTTCACCACCACGACTTCCCCTCGGGCCACCAATTTATCCCCAATCAGAACGTCCATCGCTTCACCGGCAAATTTCTCAAGCTCGATGACCGAGCCCTGACTCAGTTGTAGAAGATCCCGCACCATCATCCTGGAGCTTCCGATTTGAACGTTGATTTTCAATGGAACGTTCAGGATGAAATCAAGGTTTCTCGCCGAGGCGGCGGACGGCTTCTGTTCGATCGGGGAGAACTGCGCCGCCTTCGCTTCCGTCTTCAAGGGCGCTTTTCCCCCGCCCGGATCAGCCGCTTTATTCGTCATCTGCTCGCTCCTTTGTCATTTTGAATCGACATCATCTTGAATCGCGGTGGTGATCTGAAAGGACAGGTTTCCGCGAGTCATTCTCGGTTTGCCTTGAAACTTCGGCCTCCCCTCCACCTTCAACGTCAAGTCGTCGTCCACCCCTTTTTGCAGGACGATGATGTCTCCGATGTTCAGATCGGTCGCTTCTCGAACCGACAGGATCGCGCTGCCCAGCTCGACCGTGACCGAAGCGCAACACCCCTCCAATTCGGTCTTAAACCGCTCCATCCACTGATTGTCCACCTGAAGCTGATCGCTTAAAAATCCGCTGTAGAGCTTCTCGCGGATCGGTTCGATCGTCGGATAGGGAAGACAGAGGGAAATCTCCCCGCCTTGCCCTTCGATGTCCAGCTTGAAAGTGACGACCACCACGACCTCCGTGGGGACGACGATCATCGCAGACGCCGGATTCATTTCGGACCGGGCCAGAGAGAGCGTCACCGAATACACCGGAGTCCAGGCTTTTTGCAGCTCTTGGAGCATCGCGTTTACAACGATTTGAGTGAACCGTTGCTCGATGATGCTGAAATCTCTTCCCTCGGCCTTGACATGGGTTTGACCGCTCCCTCCCAAAAAATGGTCCACAAAGAGGTAAACCATCCGGGCGTCAAAGACGAGCAGGGCGTGGCCTCTGAGCGGGTCCATCTTGATGAGATTGATGCTGCTTGGGAGGGGAATCTTTCTGACAAACTCGCCAAATTTGCGCACGCTGATCGACTTGGGGGTAAACTCCACCGGTTTCCGAAGAAGGGCTGAAATGGAGACCTGGAAAGACCGCGCAAACCGGTCGTTAATGATTTCGAGGGTCGGCATTCGCCCTCGAATGATCCGCTCCTGACCAGAAATGTCAAATGAGCGGACCGCCTCGGAGGAGGATGGCGCCATTTCGGTCTGGACCTCTCCGCCCGAGATCCCGGTGAGGAGGGCAGTGATCTCATCTTGTGAGAGAATTTTCTCGGACATAATCCTTACTGCTCCACAAAATCCGTAAAATAAGCCGTCTTCACGATCTTCTTCCCGAAATCGATTCTCTTCCGCTGACGTTCATCTGTTAGACCAAGGCTTCGGCTCCATTCTTTCCCCCAAGCACGATTCTGCCTTCCTCTCCGAGGCGCCGCGCCACTTTCAGGATATCCTGTTGGATCTTTTCCACTTCGCTCACCTTCATCGGCCCGCGTGCCTCCATGTCATCTTTCAGCAATTGGACCGCGCGCTCCGACATGTTCTTATAAAATTTTTCCTTAATCTCTTCTTTAGCGCCCTTTAAGGCGACCGCCAAATATTCTTTGTTAATGTCTTTCAACAATTCTTGAACACTGCGGTCGTCGAGTTGGGCGAGGTCGTCGAACACGAACATCAATCCTCGGATCCGTTCGGCCAGATCCGGATTCTTGCTCGAGAGTTCCTCCAGGGAATTTTTCTCGAACGATTGATCCATATTGTTGAGAATGTCGGCGACCATCTTGACCCCGCCGACTTTCCGACCTGCGGTTCTGATCGTCTGACTGAGTCTGCTTTGGATCGCCGCGCTCACCTCTTTCATCACCCCTGGCGGGATTTCTTCTAATGTCGCCATTCTGAACATTACATCTCCGCGCAGCGCTTCCGGAAGATTGATCAATACCTTGCTGCTTTGATCCGGATTAAAATAGGTGAGGATCAGGGTGATCGTTTGCGGGTGCTCCTCTCGGAGGATCGTGGCGATGATTTTCGGGTCCATCCATTTCAGGGTTTCCAACCCTTCGTTCTCTTCGGTTTCGGAGAAATTATCCATGACCTGTCCGGCTTTCTCAGAACCAAATGACTTCTTCAGCACCTTTTGGGCATACTCTTTTCCTTCCATCTTCAGACCGGCCCCGCCCGTGGCGGTCTTTTCGGCAAAGTCGGCCAGCACCGCGTCGATCTCCTCTTTAGAAACATCGGAGGCCTTGGCCATCGCGGCGCTGACCATTCGGACGGCATGTGGATCGAGGTTCTTTATGATTTCGGACGCCAGGTCTTCACCCAAGGTCATCATTAGAATCGCCGCTTTTTCATAACCGTTCAATTTTCTCGCCATCGCTTCATTTCCCTTAAAACGAGTCCCCTGTTTCGGAGGACGTGTGACGGTTTCCTTTCTCTCATTGAGACCATCGGCGCCGGCGGTGATGTGATTCGACATCTTCCAACACGGCCGCGGGCATATCGGAGAGCGGGAGAACCCGATCGACACCGCCTCGTTTGATCGCCTCCTTGGGCATCCCGAAGACCACGCACGATGCCTCGTCTTGGGCCAGGGTCCTCGCTCCGGCCTCCTTCATCTTCAACAGGCCGTTCGCGCCGTCGGCCCCCATTCCGGTGAGAATCACTCCGATGCTGTTCGCCCCGGCGCGCTCGGCAACAGAATCAAACATCACATCCACCGAGGGACGGTGGCGGTTGACCGGCGGCTCCTGATCCAGGCGGAC
This sequence comes from Candidatus Manganitrophaceae bacterium, assembly GCA_004297235.1. Classification (GTDB taxonomy): domain Bacteria; phylum Nitrospirota; class Nitrospiria; order SBBL01; family Manganitrophaceae; genus Manganitrophus. Next base: position 18,181 of record SCUR01000254.1, read on the forward strand.
ACGGTAGCGAGCTCCGTCCCGGACCAGCCGCATGTGATAGTTTCCGGGGGCGATCAGGGCCTGGCCCGTTAGAACGCTGTCGCCGTCTTCCGCCTCCTTGACCGTGATCTGGCAGAGTTGGTTGAGACGGTTGGCGAAAGCATTGGTAAATTTCTCAGGCATGTGCTGGGTGATCAGAAGCGGGGGGGTATTGGGGGGGAGAATGCTGAGCAATTCCCTCAAGGCCTCGGTTCCCCCGGTCGACGCGCCGATGGCGATGATCACATCGGTGGTCTTGATCATCGCGGACGATTTCAGAACGTACGCCCCGGCCGTCTCCTTGGACACCGTAGGCGCCCGCCGGACCACCCGGGCCTGGGAAGCCGCCTTGACCTTGGCAATCAACTCAGCCGCCTGCTTCTCCATTCCTTCTTGCATATCCAATTTCGGCTTGGAGAAAAAGTCGACCGCCCCCAACTCGAGGGCCCGCAGGGTGGTTTCACATCCCGCCTCGGTGAGCGAGCTGACGATCAGGGCTGGCATCGGGCGGGCGGCCATCAGTTTTTCGAGGAAGGTCAACCCGTCCATCTTCGGCATCTCGATATCGAGCGTGAGAACATCGGGACTCAACTCCTTGATTCGGTCTCTGGCTATATACGGATCGGAGGCCGTTCCGACAACCTCAATCTGTCGATCCTGAGACAACAGGGTGGTCAAGATCTGGCGCATAAGCGCCGAGTCGTCTATGATCAGAACGCGTATTTTCTTCATTTCACCTCCTCACCGCCGGACCGGTATCGCCGGTGGTTCGGTTTGCGCGACCGGTTTGTCCCTCCAGGATCCGGAGAAAAAACTTCCGATCGCCGCGGCGGAGGTGATGAGGCCGCCCACAAGGAAAACAGCGCGATAGCTTTCGACCGGACCGAGGCGGGGAGTAAGGAAAACGACGATTACGCCGGAGAGAAGCGGTCCGACAATGAACCCCAGTGCCCCGACGGCATTGAAAAGTCCCATCGCAGAACCTTTCAAAGTAGACGGCGTCTCTCGGCTGATCATCACCAGGGTCGGGACAAACATCACCGCCGAGAGCACCCCGCAAGCGATCATAAGAAAGACCAGTCCCACCGGATTCAGGTAGCCGATGCTTGAAAAGAGGCCGCCGTAAATGAGACCGCCGATGCAGAGCCACTCTCGCGCCGGCCGGCGTCTGCTCAGGGAGACCATCGGATAACACAAGGCGGCCATCGGCAACATATAGGCGGTGATCAAAAGCCCGATCGATCGCGGCCCCAGGCCCCACGCCAGACCGCAGAAGATGGGGAAGGAGGCGATGAAGAAGCCCGACGCGAGACGTTCCACAAACGAAAACAAAATGGGGATTCGGACCGAGGGATAGACCGCCAGCAGACGGAGCATCTGTTTCATTTGCGGCCGCGCCGCCGGGCTTTCCGATCGATCTCCCACCCAGATCGACGCCCCGATCGCCACCGCAGTCATGATCCCCGCGCCCG
>SCUR01000255.1 GCA_004297235.1 Candidatus Manganitrophaceae bacterium
GTGGCCGAAATTTTGGCGTATGTGTACCGCTTAAAGGCGAAAACACGTTAGGCGTTAAATGCCGTGAAGCGACAAAGAAGGGAACGTGAGGCATGACCTTAACCCTCACGCCTCACGCCTAACGCCTCACGTCACTTAGGAACTTAAAATGGCTGAAACAATCACGGAACGAAGTCCCGTCGGCGATTGGTTGAAGAACGGGGATATCATCTTGAGCCTCGGGGTGGTCGGGGTGTTGATGTTGATGATTCTTCCCCTCCCCAGGGTGCTGCTCGATCTCCTCCTCGCCTTCAACCTGAGCCTCGCGCTGATCATCCTCTTCGTTTCGATGTATACCCTGCGTCCGATGGAGTTCTCGGCCTTTCCATCGGTGCTCCTTCTGGTCACCCTGTTCCGGCTCTCGCTGAACATCGCCACCACGCGTTTGATCCTCCTTCACGGGAACGAGGGGCCCGATGCCGCGGGGCAGGTGATCAAAACCTTCGGGAACTTCGTCGTCGGCGGCAACTACACCGTCGGATTGGTGGTTTTCGCCATCCTCATCGTCATCAATTTCGTGGTGATCACGAAGGGGGCCGGCCGGATCGCCGAGGTGGCCGCGCGTTTCATGTTGGATGCGATGCCGGGAAAGCAGATGAGCATCGACGCCGATCTCAACGCCGGATTGATCGATGAGAAAGAAGCCCGCCGCCGCCGGAAAGCGGTTTCTCAAGAAGCCGATTTTTACGGCGCGATGGACGGCGCCAGCAAATTCGTTCGGGGCGACGCGATCGCCGCGATCCTGATTATTCTCGTCAATATTATCGGCGGGTTGATCATCGGAGTGCTGCAGCAGGGGATGGGGCTGATGGCGGCCGCGCAAAACTACACCCTTCTCACGGTCGGCGAAGGGCTGATCGCGCAGATTCCGGCGCTGATCATCTCGACCTCGGCCGGTATCGTGGTCAGCCGCGCGGCGGCCGACTCGAATCTGGGAACGGAGGTGACCCGCCAGATCTTGGTGCATCCCCGGGCGATCATGGGAGCCGCCTCGATTATCTTTTTGTTCGGTCTGATGCCCGGACTCCCGCATCTGGCCTTTCTGATCCTGGCGGCTGCCATCGGATTCACGGGGTATACCGCACAGAAAACGAAAGAAGCGGCGGCGGCCGCCGAGGTAAAAGAGACGGCCTCCGTTCAGGCGCCCCCGCCGGCCGAGAAACAGGAGTGGATCGTTCCGCTCGATCTGATGGAGCTGAATGTCGGTTACGGCCTGATTCCTCTGGTCGACGAGGCCCAGGGGGGGGAACTCCTGAAGCGGATCTCGGCGATTCGCAAGCAGCTCGCCCTGGAGCTGGGGTTTGTCATCCCGGCGATCCACATCCGGGACAATCTGCAGATCAAGCCGAATGAATACATCATCAATATTAAAGGAATCGAGGTGGCGCGAGGCGATCTCCTGCCCGACCATTATCTGGCGATGAATCCGACCGGAAACGACCGGGGGGTGAACGGGATTCCGACCAAGGAGCCCTGTTTCGGTCTTCCGGCCCTCTGGGTAACGGAGAAAGAAAAGGAGCGGGCCCAGGTCGCCGGCTATACCGTGGTGGATGCGCCGTCGGTCATCGCGACCCATCTCACCGAGATCCTCCGGAATCACGCGCACGAACTCTTGGGGCGGCAGGAGGTCCAACAGCTGATCGACCGGTTCGGAAAAGAGGCGCCGAAAGTCGTGGAGGAGTTGATCCCCGCTCTCCTGCCGCTCGGCGGGGTGGTGAAGGTCCTCTGCAACCTGCTCCGGGAGCGGGTGCCGATTCGGGATCTGCGGACCATCTTGGAAACGCTGGCTGATACCGCTCCCAGTACGAAAGACCCCGATCAATTGACCGAAACGGTCCGCCAAGCGCTGGCCCGAACCATTACGCGGCAGTATCAGGCCGCCGATCGGACCCTGCCGGTCATCAGCATTGATCCGCACCTCGACCATCGGATCGCCTCCTCGATTCAACAGATCGGATCGAACTCCGTCCTGACGTTGGATCCGATGCTGGCGCAGAAAATCCTCCTGCGGATGCGGCAGGCGGTGGAACAGGTCTCGATGAAGGGAACGGCCCCGGTGATTCTCTGTTCTCCCCTGATCCGGCCGCATTTACGAAAGCTGGTCGAGCGATTTATCCCGAATCTGGTGATTCTCTCTTCGAGCGAAGTGGTCTCGCCGGTCAGAATCCAGGCGATCGAAACAGTCAAGGTGAGCGATAGCCCAGAATAAGGAGCGGCCACCAGTGCAGATTAGAAAATACGAGGTCTTTGAAATTGCGGAGGCGCTTAAAGCGATTAAGAAAGAAATGGGGCCCGACGCCGTCATCTTGTCGACGCGAGAGATCCGGAAGGAAGGCTTCGGCCTCTTCGGCCGTCCGCTGATCGAAGTGACCGCGGCGGTGGACCCCCCCAGCCCCTTGCAGCAGCAGGGGGCGCGGGTAGTAGAGCGAGGGGTGGAGAAAGGAACGTCCGACGGGGACCGGGCGGAAACGTCCCGCCTGGACGTCTCCGCGGAGAAGCCCGAGGCGTTCGACGATCTTCTGGAAGAGGCGGGGCGGGCGGAGCGGGTTGATCCCGCGATCGGATCGATTCTCGAGGAGCTTCGCTCCGTGAAGGAGTCGATGGAGGCCCTCCGCAAGTCCAATCTTGAAATGCGTTCCTCTTTTTCGATTCCGCGATCGGCGATCCGCGATCCGGAATCGGAAGCGCTCCATCCGACCTTGGCGGCGATTTTACAGCGCCTGGTCTCGAACGGGGTCGATCGGGCGGTTGCATCCGATCTGCTCCAGATGATGAAGCGGAAGCTGGGGCCGGACGATCTCTGGAAGGAGGATTTCGTCGAAAATTACCTGAAGGAGACGATCAAGTCGATGGTGCAGGCGTCGGCGGCGATGGAGCGTCCGATCGCCGCGGGAAAAGAGCGGCCGGAGCCGGGAGGAGGGGTCGTCGCGTTGATCGGGCCGACCGGCGTCGGGAAGACCACCACGGTTGCAAAGCTGGCGGCGCACCAATTCCGAAAAAAAGGGAAGGTGACGTTGGCGACGCTCGATACGTACCGGATCGGGGCGGTGGAGCAGCTGAAGATCTATGCCAAGATCATCGGGGCGCCGGTGGCGGTCTCGGAGAGCCGGCTTCGGGAGGCGGTTTCCCGCCGGCAAGAGGGGGAGTTGATCCTCATCGACACCGCCGGCCGAAGTCATTTAAACGCGTCTCAGATCGAAGAGCTCAACGCCCTCTCCCGGCTCGGCATCCCGGTCGAGACCCATCTGGTCCTCGCTTCCAACACCCGGGAGCGCGATCTTGAAGAGATCATCGATCGATTCTCCGCCGTTCCCGTCCACTATTTCCTGTTCACCAAAACGGATGAAACCCGAAACTACGGATCGCTCCTGACCGCGATGAGAAAAAAAGGAAAGCCGCTATCGTATCTGACCACGGGACAGCGTGTTCCGGAAGATATCGAGATTGCCACCCCCAAACGAATCGCCGATCTCGTGTTGAATTGAGAGGAAAACGAATGGATCAAGCAAGGACGTTAAGGAAATGGGCCGACGGCGCTTCAGACGCGCCCCGGCAGCCGAGGGTCATCGCCGTGACGAGCGGCAAGGGAGGGGTCGGGAAGACAAACGTCGTCGCGAACCTGGCCGTGGCCTTTTCCCAGCTCGGGCAGCGGGTCTTGGTTTTAGACGCCGACCTCGGTCTGGGGAACGTCGATGTCCTCTTCGGCATTATTCCCCCGTACACGTTGGAGCATGTCCTCTCGGGGCAGAAGTCGATCTCGGAGATCATGATCGACGGCCCTGCCGGAATTCGAATCCTTCCGACCAGCTCGGGGACGGAAGAGATGACCCATTTGACCGCGGAGCAGAAGCTGATTCTCCTTTCCGAGCTCGACCGGCTCGAGGAGGAGATCGATGTTTTTTTGATCGATACCGCGGCGGGAATTTCATCGAATGTCATCTATTTCAACACCGTCGCGCAGGAGATCCTCGTGGTGGCGACCCCGGAGCCGACCTCCGTCACCGACGCCTATGCCATCATGAAGGTTTTGTGCCGGCAACACGACGAGAAGCGGTTCAATCTCCTCGTGAATATGGTCCGCGGCGAGCAAGAGGGGAGAGACATTTTCAAAAAGCTCAGCATGGTGGCCGATCAATTTCTGGGGGTGGCCATCGATTATATCGGCGCGGTTCCTTTCGACGACTATCTGCGAATGGCGGTCTGCCAGCAAAAAACGGTGGTGGAGCGTTTCCCGAGTTCCCGATCGAGTCTTCGGTTCACCGAGCTGGCCCGCGACATTCTGCAACGTCCGTTGAACTCGACGCCGAAGGGGAATGTCCAATTTCTCTGGAAAGCGCTTCTTTCTCGGGGCTCGGGACCCCCGCCGACGTCCTCCATCGGAGAGAGAGGAGCATAGGTCGGAGGGATGGCAAGTAGCCAGGATAAAGGGGCGGCCGCCCGACGCGGGCCCACGCCCCAGATCGATGCTGCAGCGGCCGATAAATTGATTTCGGAGTTTGCGCCGATCATCCGCTACCTCGCCCATCGGTTGGCGTTTCGTCTTCCTCCCTCGCTGGATGTCGAGGATCTGATTCACGCGGGGGTGATCGGATTGATGGACGCCATCGGGAAGTATGATCCCACCCGCGAGGCGCAGTTTCGGACCTATGCGGAATTTCGAATTCGCGGCGCCATGCTCGATGAAATTCGCTCTCTCGATTGGATCCCGCGGTCGGTCCGCGAAAAGATCGGGTTGTTTCAAAAGGCCACCGAGCAGTTGGCGAGGAATCTGGGCCGCGCCCCCACCGAAGAGGAGATCGCGGGGGCCCTCCAGATGGATGCCGCTCAGTATGATGCGTTTCTTGCTCAAGCGAAAGGGATCAGCCTGCTCCACCTCGATGACTTCGGGTTGGAGGAGGGGAGTGAGCGCCGGTTCATCGAGTCGCTGGCCGATACCCATGCGGAGAATCCGCTTCTTTCTCTGCTTGCGCAGGGGCTTCGAGAAAAGCTCGTTCAGACGATCGATCGGCTTCCGAAGAAGGAGCGGCAGGTGATTTCGCTTTATTACTTTGAAGAGCTGACGATGAAAGAGATCGGACAGGTTCTCAAGGTGACCGAGTCCAGAGTCTGCCAGCTCCATGCCCAGGCGATCGCCCGGTTGAAGGGGGCGATGGCCGAAAGGAAAGAATAATGCAGGCCTCATTGAAGGCGAAGAGGACCGGATCGATGGGAAGGCACTTTTCAATCTTTTCGAAATTGTAATGAGGAGAATGGGTGAGACGACCGCTCCAGGTATTGATCGTTGAAGATTCGATCGAAGACAGCGAGTTGTTGATTGCGGAGCTGCGGCGCGGCGGCTATGAGCCGACGTATGAGCGGGTTGAGACGGCCGAAGCGATGAATGCGGCGTTGGATCGTCAGATTTGGGAGATCGCCTTCGCCGATTACTCCATGCCCGACTTCAACGGGATGGAGGCGCTGCGGTTATTGCGGGAGAAGGGACTGGATATCCCGTTTATCTTCGTCTCCGGCACCATCGGTGAGGACACGGCGGTGGAAGCGATGAAGAACGGGGCGAACGATTACATCATGAAGGGGAATCTGAAGCGCCTCCGTCCGGCGGTCGACCGGGAATTACGCGAGGCGGCGGTGCGGAGAGAGCGGAAGTGGGCCGAGGCGGCGCTGCGTCAAAATGAAGATTATTTTCAGTCGTTGATTGAGCATTCATCCGATATCATCACCGTCATCGACGTGAAGGGAGGGATTCTTTACGACAGCCCCTCCGTGGAACGTATTTTAGGGTATCGGCAGGGAGAGTTGGTCGGGCAAAACATTTTTCAATGTGTTCATCCGGACGATATTCCTCTTTTGACGAAGGTGGTTCTCCAAGGTTCGCGGGAACTGGAGAAGGCTTTTTTGGTGGAGTTTCGATTCCGGCACCGCGACGGGTCGTGGCGTCTGCTCGAATCGATGGGCAGAGGCCATCGAAATCATTCGGGCGCCGTCATCGGGATTATCAACTCCCGCGATATCACCGAGCGTAAACGGGCCGATGAAGCGCTGCGGGAAGCCCAGGCGCATCTGCTTCAATCGGAGAAGATGGCCTCTTTGGGCCAGCTGGCGGCGGGGGTGGCGCATGAGATCAACA